>CALMMY010000525.1 GCA_937868695.1 uncultured Comamonadaceae bacterium | reverse complement strand
GAGCGCGACCTGCATGCCGTGCGCGACCGCGCCGAGCTGGGCCACATCTTCACCCGGCTGTGCGAGCAGGTGGCCGCCGACCTGGCCCGCAAAGGCTATGCGGGCCGCACCGTGGGCATCAAGCTGCGGTATGCCGATTTCAAAATCGTGACCCGCGACCACAGCCTGCCCCAGCCCGTGGCCACTGCCGCCGACCTGCGCCGCGCGGCGGGCCTGGCACTCAAACGCGCCCCGCTGCAACGCCCCATCCGCCTGCTGGGCGTGCGCGTGGGCAACCTGTGCAGACCAGAAACCGTTGACCCACTTTCGCCACGGCCTGGCAACTCGTTTCCAGAAAAAACTCCAGCTGAAAAAGTGCAACTTCAGCAAAACAGGCCAGCGCAAACCGCTCTTTTTTCTGATGACTGAAAGCACACACCCGTATCATCCGGGCACAGCCACTCCGCACCGACCATGACCCAAGCCACACCCACTGCCGCCCTGTTCACCCCAATGGGGGCCACCAACACAGAAACGCCGCCCAGCCCCCCCAGCATCGCCCCACTCCCGGCCACCTCAGCAACCCCCACCGCTGCGCCAGCCAGCAAACCACCCACCCAGAAACACAACCCGCTGCACGGCATCACGCTGGAAGCGATGGTCACGGCACTTTCCGAGCATTACGGCTGGCCCGGCCTGGCCGAGCGCATTCCGGTGCGCTGCTTTGCCCTCAACCCCAGCGTCAAATCCAGCCTGGCGTTTTTGCGCAAAACCCCCTGGGCACGCGAGAAGGTGGAAGGGCTGTACCTCTTCATGCTGCGCGAAATCCGCCGCCAGGGCGGGCGCTGAGTCACGCACCGGACAGGTGTTCTGAAAGCACAAACAAAAGCCTGCGAACGCACAAGCACAGATGAGCTGACGACAACCCATGTGTAACTTAAAATTCACAACATAATGATTCAGGTTGTTGCCTACCAAACCAGCAATGGCCATACACCTTATGCGGAGTGGCTGGAAAGCCTGACCGACAAGCAAGCGAAAGCCCGCATTGTGGTTCGTGTCAACCGTGTGGCGGCTGGCAATTTTGGCGATTGCAAGCCCTTGCGCGATGGTGTGCAGGAACTGCGCATAGACCACGGGCCAGGCTATCGCGTGTACCTGAGCCGACAAGGCCCGGTACTGGTGTTGCTGCTGTGCGGCAGTGACAAAAGCAGCCAGAGCCGCGCCATTGAACAGGCCATTGATCACCTCAACGACTGAAAACAAAGGGGCAAGCCATGAATGCACCGCGCCATATCAGCCACGACACCACCGTGGTGAACATGCTCAAAGATGATCCCGCTTTCGCCGCTGAGTATTTGCAGGCTGCACTGGAAGAATCCGATCAACCCGGCGGGCAGGCTGCGCTGTTGACCGCCCTGCGACACATTGCAGAAGCGCAAGGCATGGCCACCGTAGCGGAGCGGGCCGGACTGCCACGCGAAAGCCTTTACCGCGCACTTGGCCCCAAAGGAAACCCCACCATCAAAACCCTGCTGGCCATCGTGCGAGCCGCCGGGCTGCGACTGGGTGGGCCTGTGGCTGCGGGCTGATCGAACCGTCAGGCAAAAGGGCTGTACCTCTTCATGCTGCGCGAAATCCGCCGCCAGGGCGGGCGCTGAGTCACGCACAGGACAGCCATTGCGGCTGTCCGAAAAATGGCAACAAAAAAGCCTGCTCCATTTCTGGAAGCAGGCTTTTGATGTGGGGTGGTGGGTCCTGAGTGGCTCGAACACTCGACCTACGGATTAAGAGTCCGAAAAATCCGGATTTTGCTGGATTTTGCCAGACTGTCACCAGATCACAAGCCATTGATATTTAATGAATTAGCATCCAATTAAGTCCGAAGGTGTAAACTGTCATTCAGCCCCAAACTGTCACCAGACTGTCACCAGCCCACAAACGGACTAAACCAAACTGTCACCGTGGAGGCACTGACCGGGGTATCTAAAAGGCGCTGAAATGACCACCCAAACACCTGGCCAACTGATCAACGAAATGGCCCCCGGCAAGTTCCTGAAGCTGGCCAAGATCACCCCCGCCGGATCGCTGGAAGCCCGCAAGTTATCGACCGGGGCCGTGAACCTTTACTGGCGCGTCACCGTAGCCGGGAAGAACTTGCGGGAGTTGGTGGGCATCTACGATTCAAGCGCACCACCCAAAAGCCAGACACGCACGCCGAAGGGCTTTTCAATCGTGGCCGCCACACGGGCCGCTGAAGCGATGGCGCAGAAGCATGTGGCACACCTGCCCGACGGCGGCATCATCGGCGTGAAGAAGGCGGAGCAAGCCGCGATGGTGGCCAAACAGAAAGCCGCTGATCTGGAAGCCCACCAGACCCTTGACCGCCTGCTGACAGACTACTGCGACCACCTGGAAACCCTGGGGCGCAGTGCCCACAAGGACGCACGCAGCATCTTTGCCTTGCATGTGGTGGCACCGTGGCCCGATGTGGCCAGCATGCCCGCCCGCAACGTCACCCTTGAGCATGTGGCAGACATGATGCGGCTGGTGCGGGAGAAAGGCAAAGACCGCACGGCAAACAAGCTGCGCAGCTACGTTCGGAGCGCCTATGCCACTGCGCTGAAAGCCAGAAGCAGCGCCAGCATCCCCGTGAGGTTCAAGGCGTACATGGTGAGCCACAACCCCGCCGCCGATACCCAACCCGATGAATCAGCCAACCGAGCCGACAAAAACCCACTGAGCGCGGAAGAACTGCGCACCTACTGGCAGATCATTCGCAACCTGCCCGGCATCAAGGGAGCGGTATTGCGCCTGCACCTGCTGACTGGTGGCCAGCGCATTGCACAACTGGTGCGCCTGAAGTGCAGCGACATTCAGCCCGACAGCATTGTGCTGACCGATGGCAAGGGCAGACCCGGCAAGCCCGCCCGCCCGCATGCCGTGCCACTGGTACCCGCTGCCCGGCTGGCGCTGGAAGCCTTGAACCCGGCGGGTGAGTGGGCCATATCGACCGACGGCGGCATTACCCACCTGGCACCCACCACCCTATCGAATTGGGCCGTGGCGGCAGTGGGCGACCAGATCGAAGCCTTCAACACCAAGCGCATCCGTTCAGGGGTTGAAACCTTGCTGGCCAGCGTGCGGGTGAGTTCGGAGACACGGGGCCGCCTGCAATCGCACGGCATCATGGGCGTGCAAGCCCGGCACTACGACGGGCACGACTACATGGCCGAAAAGCTGGAAGCAGTGGAAACGCTTTACCGCCTGCTGACCAACACCAGCGCCAGCGTGGTGCCATTGCGCAAGATGGCCTGATGCCCTGTCCCCCTGCTTTTCTGGGGTTTGCTACAGCTACTCTTGCTACTTTTGCTACAGATGAAGGCCAGCGCCAGCGTGGTGAATGCGAAATGGCCGCGCTTATACCACACTTTTTTAGACACTCCCAAACTTGCTTGGAGCTTGCAAAACTTGCGGGCAAGGGAAAACCCTGCTTAGAATCAAACCCGAAGCCACCCCCGCAGCGATGAGATTCAGCGCGTGCCGGTTCAAGTGCTTCACCCTACGGCAAACACCATGAAACACCTTATCTGTAAATTCTCCAATGACATCTTTGTCAACCGAAGCCAACGCACAGAGCGTTACCACGTCCAACGCCAGCCCAACCGCTGACCACCCCCAAACCTCACGGCGAGTAGCCGCACCCGTCAAAGGTCAAACAGACCACGAACCAGCCGCATGCTGGGGTAAATTGAGGATGACCGCCGCCCTGGTGGGATCATCGAATCACGGCGCTGCAACGGCGACCGAACAGGAAAAACCATGTTCAACTCAATTCACACCCAGTATGCAAATCACCGCCAATGCCACCAGCGACCACCAGATCGCTGACCATCCCGCAATCAACCGCCCACGGAGGGCGCAAAACCCCGCACCCCTCCCCCGCGCAACCGCGCAACCCACGGTCAACCTGGCCACCCCACCTGCACCCGCTGCACTCTGGAAGCTGCCCGAAGTTCTGCACCATTTCCCGGTGAGCCGCGCAACATGGTATGCAGGCATCAAGGATGGACGCTTTCCCCAGCCCATAAAACTTGGCCCCCGTGCTGTTGCATGGCGTAGTGCTGACGTTTTGGCCCTGACAGTTTGAGAGGGGCCAGAAATGAACAACACCCGCGAAACCGTGGGCGTGGACAGCCGCGCCCAAAATAGCGAAGCCCCATTCACCAGTGGCATGGTGAACAGGGCCAAATCAGACAACACTAAAGCGCATTATAAGATAGCCCAGCGTGCTTTTCTTGCTATCGTTTTTAGTCCTGTTTATCAATCGGTCATTGCAGGCATTGCCACTGCTGGAATCATTCTGATGGGGGGTTATCATGGGTTTTGAACGTGATCGACTGCCTGATGCAGTGAGCTATTTTGAGAATCAAGGGCTGGCGCTGAAAGGGCCGGGCAAGTGGAAAACCACCCGCTGCAACTTCCACGATGGAAGCGACAGCATGCGGGTCAATACCGCCAGCGGTGCATGGGTTTGCATGAACTGTGGAGCCAAAGGCGGCGACGTGCTGGCCTACGAAATGCAATCCACTGGCACCGAGTTTGTCCAAGCTGCGCAAGAGCTGGGAGCGTGGGTTGACGATGGCAGGCCACCAGCCACCACCAAGCCCACCTCACTGCCACCAAGGGCCGCATTGGAGGCGCTGGCTTTTGAAACGCTGATCGTGGCTCTTGAAGCTGGCCGCATGCTGCAAGGCCATACACCAGACACCAAGCGTGTGACGCTGGCCGCTGGCCGCATTCAGGCACTGGCCGGGGAGTATCAAGCATGAAAGACCTGAGCCAATATGAAGCCCAACTGGCCGAGCTGGATAGATCAATTGGCCGGATTGATGCAACCACCAGCGCCCGCGATGGCACGACGTTCAAATCTGAGATTGATTGGGACGCGATGGAAGCCGCCAGCGTGCCACCAGTGGGCGCAACCTTCCCTCCCTTGTCTGATGACGCTGGCAAGACCACCACCGCCGCAACCACTGGCAGAGCATGGCCCGAGCCCGAGCCGCTGGTTTCCAAGATCGAGCCCGAGCCGTTCCCCGTTGATGCGCTGCCACCCAATATGCAGGCCGCTGTGCGTGAAGTGCAGGCCGAAGTGCAATCACCCTTACCCATGATCGCCACGTCGGCACTGACCGCATTAGCCGTAGCTGTGCAGGGTTATGTCAACGTCAAAAGGAATGAAAAACTGATAGGCCCGGTTAGCCTGTATTCGTACATCATCGCTGAATCAGGGGAACGCAAGTCATCATCCGACCCCTACTTTATCGAGCCGCTACGGAGGTGGGACGCTGTCCAGCGGTCGAAGCTGCAATTCTTTGTTGACGAATACAAGGCATTGCATGGTGCATGGGAATCTGAGTGCAACGGCATCAAGTCTGCAATCACAGAAAAGGCCAAAAAGGGGCAATGCACCAAGGCTGATACTGAAAAACTGGTTGCTGCGCAGCATAGAAAACCAGACCGCCCACGGGTTCCCCGCTTGATCTATAGCGACATCACGCAAGAGCAATTGGGTTACACGCTGGCCACTGAATACCCCATTGGGGCCATTGTCAGTGCAGAAGGCGGCATTGTTTTGGGCAGTCATTCGATGACGGGTGATCAAGCAATGCGCGGCATGGGCATGAATAACGCTCTGTGGAGTGGTGAGGCCGTGGAGTCAGATCGGCGAACCGAGGGGGCAAGCTGGCGAGTGAGCGGAGCCCGCTTTTCGATGTGCGTCCAAGTTCAAGCCGACACGTTGCGGAAGTTTCACACCAACACAAAAGGAGCCGCCCGCAGCATGGGATTGTTTGCCCGGTACTTGATCGCATGGCCGGAAAGCACGCAAGGAACCCGCTTTTATCGTGAACCAACCACGGGGGATCAAACCGGCCTGAGCTTCTATCAAAAGAAGATAGACGAAATTCTGAGCAAGCCGCCAGAAATCGACGTAAACGGCAAGCTGACACTGCAAGTAATGGGATTCACCCCCGAAGCCAAGGCGGTATGGGTGGACTACTACAACGCTGTTGAGTCAGGGCTGAGGCCGTTTGGTGAACTGTCAGAGGTGCGGGACGTGGCCAGCAAGAGCGCGGAAAACATGGCCCGCATTGCATGCCTGTTGCATGTGTTTGAACATGGATTCGGGGGGGCTATTGATGTGGAGGCAACCAAAGCCGCTGCACAGTTGGCGGCATGGTATCTCGGTGAATCGCGCCGCTTCTTTTGTGAGCTGGCGGTTTCAGAGGGGCAGATCGACGCAATGCGCCTTGACGCATGGTTGTTGCAGCGCGGAGAGGGCACAACGTCAACCCGTGAGGCGCAACAACTTGGCCCGGTGCGTGACAAGGGGCGGCTGGATTCAGCCCTGAAAGAGCTGCAAGAGCTTTACCGTGTGCGTGTGACCACCCACGGCAGGCGCAAGATGATCGAGGTCAACCCTGCCCTACTGAAAAAGGAGGGACGCTGATCATGGGCCTGCTTCAAAAGTTGCAGGCCAATTTCACCGCAATGGAACGGGAGAGGCTGGCAGCGGTGGCACCAGCGCCAGCCACCACACCCCGAACCGTAGCAAGAGTAGCAACTGTAGCTGTAGCAAGCGCCCCAAAACCCGACCCAGACCGCGCAACGTGGCCACATGGCCCGGCGATGAACCGGGCAGAAGTTGACTGCATGGTGCAGCGGCTGGCGCTGTTTGATGACCGTGGTTTGACAGTGCCCGAAGCTGAAGCCATAGCCGACAAGCTGGTGACCCGTGACCGTGAGGGCGACCGCCGGGGATCGTGCGCAGAGTGCAGGCGGCTGGCGGGGCATGGG
>CALMMY010000524.1 GCA_937868695.1 uncultured Comamonadaceae bacterium | reverse complement strand
AGCTCGAAGGCCTTGAACTCGTCGTGAACGATGCACGCGCCCTGCCACATCAGCATGTCGGCCCCGGTTTCGCGGGCGATGTAGCTGCCCAGGTGGCGATCGGGAGCCCACAGGATTTTGTGGCCCTGGTCTTTGAGCGCACGCACGATGTCGAGGGCACAGCTGCTGGTCACCAACCAGTCGGCCCGGGCTTTGACGGCGGCGCTGGTGTTGGCGTACACCACCACGGTGCGGTCGGGGTGCTGGTCGCAGAAGGCTGAAAACTCTTCAACCGGGCAGCCGAGGTCGAGCGAGCAGGTGGCATCCAGGTCGGGCATCAGCACACGCTTTTCGGGGCTGAGGATTTTGGCCGACTCGCCCATGAAGCGCACGCCCGACACCACCAGCGTCTGCGCGGCGTGGTCGCGGCCAAAGCGGGCCATCTCCAGGCTGTCGCTGACGATGCCGCCGGTCTCCACGGCCAGGTCTTGCAGGTCGGGGTGGACGTAGTAGTGCGACACCAGCACGGCGTTTTTTTCTTTCAGCAGCTCGCGCACACGGGCCTTGAGGCGGGTGCGCTCGTCGGGCGCGGGCTCGGGCGGCACACGGGCCCAGGCGTGGCGGGTGCTGCACACCGCTGGCTGCACGGGTTGCTCGTATTCGACATCGATCACGGCTTCGCCGGCGTTGGACTGGGGGTGGCTCATGGCTCAGATTCCTTCAAAACGCATGGAGTAGTCGGTGGCCTTCACGTCTTTGGTGAGGCCGCCGATGGAGATGCGGTCCACGCCGGTTTCGGCCAGGGCACGCACGGTGTCGAGGGACACGCCGCCCGAGATTTCGAGCACGGCACGCCCGGCGTTGATGCGCACGGCCTCGCGCAGGGTGGGCAGATCCATGTTGTCCAGCAGCACCATGCGGGCACCGCCCTCCAGGGCTTCTTGCAGCTGATCCAGGCGCTCGACCTCGATCTCCACAAACTGGGCCTGGGGGGCCACCTGCCAGGCTTTTTGCAGCACGGCGGTCACGCCGCCCGCAGCGGCAATGTGGTTTTCTTTGATGAGGATCGCGTCGTACAGGCCCATGCGGTGGTTGAGGCCGCCGCCCACGGTGACAGCGTATTTCTGGGCCACGCGCAGGCCGGGCAGGGTTTTGCGGGTGTCCACAATGCGGGCGCGGTTGCCCGCCACCGCATCCACAAACTGCGCGGTGCGGGTGGCCACGCCGCTGAGCAGCTGCAAAAAGTTGAGCATGGTGCGCTCGGCGGTCAGCAGCGCGGGGGCGGGGCCGGTCATTTCCAGCACCACCTGGTCGGGGTGGATGCGGTCGCCCTCCTGCGCCAGCCAGGTGAGCTGGCCGGTGGGCACCACGCGCTCGAAGGTGGCCTGCACCCAGGGGCGGCCACACAGCACGGCAGACTCGCGGGCCAGCACGCGGGCTTTGGCAATGCGGGTGGGATCGACCAGCGAGGCGGTCAGGTCACCCGAGCCCACGTCTTCCGACAGGGCACGCTCCAGGTCGGCTGCAATGCTGGCGGCCAGCCTGGCCTGGGAGGCCTCGCTGGCCGGGGCGCTGGCAGCAGGAGACGGTTCGGTAAAAGCAGGGGATGTGAGGGGAGAAGACATGAAAAACCATCGTCCGAGGTTGGGGGCAGCGCCAGCACCGGGTTGGCTGGCCACGTACCCAAGGAATTGAGCAAGGCTGATCGACTAGACTCCCGATTTTCAGCCAAAACCAGCTTTGGTTGCCTTTGTTGCCTTTGCCCAATTCACATCCCGCCATGAGTGACCAAGCCCAAGCCACAGGGTCAACCCCTGCCGCCTCACCGTCAGCCAACGCCACCCCCTATGGCACGCTGCCCAACGCATCGCCCCTGCCCCACCGCCGCCCGGTGAGTCTGCCGCGCTTGCAGGAGCTGCGCGACCGGGGCGAAAAGATCACCATGCTCACGGCCTACGATGCGACGTTTGCAGCCGTGGCCGATGCCGCCGGGGTGGAATGCATTCTGGTGGGCGACTCGCTGGGCATGGTTTGCCAGGGTCTGGCCAGCACGGCGGGCGTGACGCTGGAAACCATGTGCTACCACACCGAGAGCGTGGCACGCGGCCTGCGCCGGGTGCAGGGCACGGCCTGGCTGATCGGCGACCTGCCTTTCGGCAGCTACCAGGAAAGCCGGGAACAGGCCATGCGCAGCGCCACCGCGCTGGTGCAGGCCGGTGCCCACATGATCAAGCTGGAAGGCGGCGGCTGGACCACCGAAATCGTGCGTTTTCTGGTCGAGCGCGGCATTCCGGTGTGCGCCCACCTGGGCCTCACCCCGCAAACCGTGCATGCCCTGGGCGGCTACCGCGTACAGGGCCGTGGCGACAAGGCCGCCGATGAACTGATGCAGCAGGCCCGTGCCCTGCAAGATGCCGGGGCCAGCATGATGGTGCTGGAAATGGTGCCCGCACCGCTCTCCACCGCCGTGACCCAGGCGCTGCCCACCTGCCACACCATCGGCATCGGCGCAGGCAAAGGCACCGCCGGCCAGGTGCTGGTGATGCACGACATGCTGGGTGTGAACCTGGGCAAAAACCCCAAGTTTGTGCGCAACTTCATGGAAGGCACGGGCAGCGTGCGCGGCGCGATGGAGGCCTATGTGGCCGCCGTCAAGAACGGCACCTTCCCCGACGACGCGCTGCACGCCTGGCAGGGCTGAACGGTTCTCTGCCCGCTGCGCCCACAGTGCCCACACCCAGATCACGCACTCACTCAACCCGCTGACGCTTTTTCGCCACCGATCTTCCTGGGTGCCAGGGCCAGCCAGCCCACGGCACATGCCAGTCTCTTTTTTCTGACCCATGCTCGTCGTCCACACCCCCGAGGCCCTGCGCAACGCACTGGCCCCCCACCACTCTCCCGCCTTTGTGCCCACGATGGGCAACCTGCACGACGGCCACCTTGACCTGGTGCGCCAGGCCACCCGGCTGGGTGACGTGACGGTGGCCAGCATCTTCGTCAACCGGCTGCAGTTTGCGCCGCACGAAGACTTTGACACCTACCCCCGCACCCTGGCCGCCGACTGTGAACGGCTGGAGGCCGCTGGCTGCAACGTGGTGTTTGCCCCCGCCGAGGCCGACCTCTATCCCGTGCCCCAGACCTTCAAGGTGCATGCGCCCGCCGCGCTGGCCGACATTCTGGAGGGTCACTTCCGGCCCGGATTTTTCACCGGCGTGTGTACGGTGGTGATGAAGCTGTTCCAGTGCGTGTTTGCCGAGGCCAAAGGCCCCCGGTACGCCCTGTTTGGCAAAAAGGATTACCAGCAGCTGATGGTGATCCGCAACATGGTGAGCCAGTTTGCCCTGCCCATCACGGTGGTGGGCGGCGAAACCCAGCGTGCCGCCGATGGCCTGGCGCTCAGCTCGCGCAACGGTTACCTCAGCGCCACCGAGCGCACCGAGGCCGTGGCACTGTCACGCGCCTTGCAGGCACTGGCAGCCCAGGCCCAGGCACTGATGACCAGCAGCTCGGCGGTCTCTCCTGCCGACCTGGCCAGCGAACTGCAAGCCCTGGAAGCCGCCGCGATGCAGGCGCTGGACGCGCGGGGCTGGAAGACCGACTACCTGACCGTGCGCCGCCGCAGCGACCTCAACAGCCCTGCGGCCAACGATGCGCTGGTGGTGCTGGGCGCATCCCGCCTGGGCAGCACCCGCCTGATCGACAACCTGGAGTTCTGA
>CALMMY010000523.1 GCA_937868695.1 uncultured Comamonadaceae bacterium | reverse complement strand
CACGACAAGCATGTGCTGAGCATGAAAGACAACAACCAGAGCGCCAACATGGAAGCGCTGGTCGATGCAGGCATCCGGAGCTTCAAAATTGAAGGCCGCTACAAAGACATGGGCTATGTCAAAAACATCACCGCCCATTACCGCACCCTGCTGGACGAAATTCTGGAACGCCGCCCCGAACTCGCTGCCACATCGCATGGGCGCTGCACCTACACCTTCACCCCCGACCCCAACCAGAACTTCAACCGCGAATTCACTGATTACTTTGTGCAAGGCCGTCAGGAAGACATCGGCGCATTCGACAGCCCCAAAAACCCCGGTCAACCCATAGGCTGGGTCACCAAGGTCAGCCAAGGGCTGGGCCACGGCAAAGACTTCATCGAGCTGGAAACCAGCAAAGCCGAGACGGTGCTGCACAACGGCGATGGCCTGTGCTACTACGACCAGCAAAAAGAACTGGTGGGCTTGCAAACCAACCGGGTAGAGCCCCTTCCCTCCCCTGCGGCCCAGCCACAACGCTGGCGAGTTTTCCCCAAAGACCCCATTGCCAGCCTGAAAGACCTGCGCAAGGGGCGCGAAATCAACCGCAACCGCAGCATGGATTGGGTGCGTACACTGGAGAAAAAATCCGCCGACCGCCGCATTGGGGTGTGGCTACACCTGACGGATCACCCCCCGTCATCGGCCAAGCACACCACACTGCAACTGACCCTGACCGACGAAGCCGGGCATACCGCCAGCGCGTGCGTCACACTGCCCCTGGAAACAGCCCGCGATGGAGATCAGGCGGATGCCAAACTGAAACAAGCCCTCAACCGCATGGGTGACACCTCGTTTCAGGCCATTGATGTGACCACCACACTCAGCCAACCCTGGTTTGTACCCAGTTCAAGTCTGAATGCCCTGCGCCGCGAAGCCGCCGCCAACCTGGAGGCCGTGCGTCTGAAAGCCTGCAAGCGCCTGCCCCGCGCCCTGCCAGCCCAGCCTTCCACACCCTACCCCGAAGACACACTCAGCTACCTGGCCAATGTGTTCAACCACAAAGCGCGTGATTTTTATGCCCGCCACGGTGTGCGCGTGATCGCAGCAGCCTACGAAGCCAACCAGGAAGAAGGCGATGTGAGCCTGATGATCACCAAACACTGCGTGCGGTTTTCACTCAGCCTGTGCCCCAAACAAGCCAAGGGCGTGACTGGCGTACAAGGCACCGTCAAGGCGGAACCACTGGTTCTGGTCAACGGCACCGACCGCCTGACCTTGAGGTTTGACTGCAAGCCTTGCGAAATGCACGTGGTTGGGAAAATACGCACCAATGTGGTGAACCAGTTACCCAGCTCACCCGTGCGGTTTTACAAAACAAGAAATGAAAGCGGCCCCCACTCACCCGTCTGAAAACAACCGGGCAGCTGGCCCGCCGTCAACTCAGGGCATATTCAGGCTCGGAGTTGCTGGTAGGCACGTTGGCCTCACCCAATACGGTGCGGCGCAGCCCCTCACGCATCACCTTTTTATCGGGCCAGCTCAGTGGGCGACCCAGCTCGCGGCTGACGCGCAGCAGCAACTGCCTGTCCAGCTCCTGCGGAATGCTGCGAGATTGTCGCAACTCATCCCGCAACTCATCGCGCTGGTCTTCAGGCTCTTCGCTCCACCATTGATCAATTTGGGCCAGGATACTCGCGGCATCCTCGCGGGTATCGGCCACACCTTCGACCATGCGCGCAACAACAGATTTATCCACACCACCGCGCCAAACCACGCGGCGATCCGCCTGGGCCAACAGGCGAGCCCAAGTGGGATCGTCTTGCTGCAATTGAGCAAAATTGCCCACGCTGTCATCACACAACATGTGCAGGCACAAGCCACTCAATTGGGCCTGATCGACCGCCGCCCACAACCGCTCATCATCGGAGGCCAGCAGCACATGCTCAGCAGCATGTGACCGTGCCAACTGCGTCAAATCATCTGACATGGCACGCACCATGCCCAAGCCAGAGTCCTGTGTGGCATCGGCCACCGTGCGCACCACCACATGATCAACCAACTGAGTTGGCTGTTTGTCGGTATA
>CALMMY010000522.1 GCA_937868695.1 uncultured Comamonadaceae bacterium | reverse complement strand
ACGGCTTCCAGCATGTCGCGGCGGTGGGCATCGTCGGCGGTGCTGAAGGTTTCCCACCAGTGGGCCAGCTCTTCGGGCAACTCGCCCACAGCGGCACGCAGGCGCAAAAAGTCGAACCCGGCGCGAAAGCGCGGCTGCTCCACCAGAGAAAACGGCGAAGAACCCGTGCGGCGCTCGAAACGCGGCTGCATCAGCCAGATTTCGCGCATGTCGGCACCCAGCTTGCCCCGGCCCGACACATCGCCAATGCGGGCATCGAATACCTGATCGACCGCGTCCTGCAAGGCACCGAACGGGGGCTGGCGGGCATCGAGGCGGCGCTGCCAGCCCTCGCGCACATCCTGCCAGAGCACGCAGGCCAGCAGGAAGCTGGGTGCCACGGGCTTGCCCTCGCCCACGCGGCGGTCGGTGTCTTGCAGCGCCAGCGCCACCAGCGGGTTGTCGGCACGCTCCACCGCCAGATCCAGCAACGGATAGATGCCCTTGGCCAGACCCAGCTGGCGCAGCTGGGCCACGCTGGCGGTGGCATGGCCCGTTTGCAGCAGCTTGAGCATTTCATCGAACAGGCGGCTTTGCGGTACATCGGCCAGCAGGCCCACACTGCCCACCAGTGGCTGGCCGGTTTTGGGCTCGAAGCTGAAGCCCAGTGCGCTGAGCTTGGCCGCAAAACGCACGGCGCGGATGATGCGCACCGGGTCTTCGCGGTAGCGGGTGGCCGGGTCGCCGATCATGCGCAGCAGCTTTTTCTGCGCATCGCGGATGCCGTGGTGGTAATCGACCACGGTCTGCGTCTCTGGGTCGTAGTACATGGCGTTGATGGTGAAGTCGCGCCGCGCGGCATCTTCTTCCATCGGCCCCCACACGTTGTCGCGCAGCACCCGGCCCGACGAATCGACGGCATGCGTCATGCCCGCCAGCTCGCGCTGGCTGGTTTTTTCGTTGCCCGCCACCTGCCCGGCGGCGGCGTTGTCCATGTAGGCGCGGAAGGTGGACACCTCGATCACCTCATGCTCGCGTCCCCGCCCGTAAATCACATGCACGATGCGAAAGCGCCGCCCGATGATGAACGCACGCCGGAACAGGCCCTTGACCTGCTCGGGCGTGGCGTTGGTGGCCACATCAAAGTCTTTGGGGGCCAGGCCCAGCAGCAGGTCACGCACCGCACCACCCACGATATAGGCCTCGAACCCGGCAGCCTTGAGCGTGCGCACCACATCCAGCGCACGCCTATCGACCAGCTCGGGGTTGATGCGGTGAACATCGGCCCCCACGTCCATGCGCTTGCCAAACTTGGGGGCAGCCTTGGCGCGGCCAGCGGTGGCCTTGCCCAACAGCTTGTTGATGAAATTCTTGATCATGTAAACAGGTTCAGTGTGGGCCAGCCGCGTTGCTCGGCCACGGCACGCAGGCGGTCATCGGGGTTGGTGGCCACGGGGTGGGTCACTTTTTCCAGCAGCGGCAGATCGTTGATGGAGTCGCTGTAGAAGGTGCTGCGGGCCACGCTGGCCCAGGATGCACCCTGGCTGGCCAGCCATTGTTCCACACGGGTGACTTTGCCCTCGCGGAACGACGGCGTGCCCTTGATTTCGCCGGTGGGCAAACCGCTGGCATCGCGCTCCAGCTCGATGGCAATCAGGTGCTCCACACCAAAGGCTTCGGCAATGGGGCGGGTGACAAATTCGTTGGTGGCCGTCACGATGACCACCACATCGCCCGCATCGCGGTGGCGCTGCACCAGATCGCGGGCCTGCTGCGTGATGCTTTTTTGCACCACTGCGCCCATGTAGTCAGCGTGGGCCGCGATGGATTTTTCCATGCCGTGCTCGCGGATGGCGGCGGTGGCAAAGCGGATGTACTCGGCAATGTCCAGCGTGCCGGCCTTGTAGCGTTCATAAAACACATCGTTGGCACGGCCAAAAGCCTCGGCATCGCGCCAGCCGATGTCCACCGTGAACTGGCCCCAGGCGTAATCGGAGTCCATCGGTATCAGGGTGTGGTCAAGGTCAAACAGGGCCAGTTTCATTCGTTTTCCAGCATGGATTTGATGAGGGGGATGGTGATCGCACGCTGGGTGCGCAGGGCATATTGATCCAGATGCTCCAGCAGGTGCATCAGGCTGCTGAGGTCGCGCGAGAAGCGGTTGGCCATGAAGGCCATCACCTCGTCGCTCAGGTGCAGGCCGCGCTCTTCGGCGGCGCGGCGCAGCACGGTCTGGCGGCCCGCGTCCGCCAGCGCCTGCACATGGAACACCTGGCCCCAGCCCAGCCGGGTGCGCAGGTCTTCGCGCAGTTTCAGGTCGGCGGGTGGCAGGGCACCGGCTGCCAGCACCCAGCGCGGGCGACCCTGGGTGGGGGTCTGCGCATTCACAAACCAGTTGAAGGCCACCGCCTGCTGGTGGGGGGTGAACAGGTGGCAATCGTCCAGCACCACGGCCTGCCAGCGGTCATCGAAGGCGGCGGGGTGCAGCGTCTGGGCATCGAGCCAGCCCACCGGCTCGCCCTGCTCCCGCAGCGCCGTGACCACCGCTTGCAGCAGATGGGATTTGCCGCTGCCGGTTTCACCCCACAGGTAGGTGGGCACGGCGGCACGCTGCGGGTTGGCCACGGCCTGCTGCACATGCCACACGGCAGCCTCGTTGCCCTGGGCAATGAAATTTTCCAGCCGGGGCACAGCGGCCAGCCCGAAATCGAGCGGAAGTTGCTTCATGGGCTTGGAGGCGGGCCGTCAGCACCGCGCTCGGGCGCGGCAACGGGTGGCGGTGGGGGTGACTTGAGCGGCCCACCCGTGAACAGGTCGCTGCCCAGGTAACCGGCCTGCACACGGCGCAGCGCCACCAGCAGCACCGCACTCACCGGCAGGGCCACCAGCACGCCCACAAAGCCGAAAAGATGGCCGAACGCCAGCAGAGAAAAAATCACCGCAATCGGGTGCAGGCCAATGCGCTCGCCCAGCAGGCGCGGGGTCAGCCACATGCTCTCCAGCACCTGGCCCACGCCGTACACCAAAGCCACCAGCGCCACACCGCTGAGCGACTGAAACTGCAACGCCGCCGCCAGCAGCCCCAGCACCAGCCCCAGGCCATACCCCAGGTAAGGCACAAACACCGCCAGCCCGGTGAACACACCGATGGGCAGCGCCAGCTGCAAACCCGCCAGTGCCAGACCCACGGTGTAGAACACCGCCAGCAGGCCCATCACCATCAGCTGGCCGCGCAGGTACTGGCCCAGCACCGCATCGGTTTCATCCAGAAAATGCTGTGTGGGCTGCATGAAGCGCGGCGGCACCAGCGCCTTGAGGCGCTGCACCAGCGCCGCCCAGTCCAGCAGCAGGTAGTAGGCCATCATGGGCATCAGTATCAGATTGCCCAGCACGGCAGTCAGCACACTGCCCCCGATGCGCAGCGACGACAGAATGCCCGACACCAGCTGCCCCTCGTGCCCAACCAGCATCTGGCGCAAGGCATCGCGCACCGCATCCACATCGATGGCCAGGGGCACACCCAGGCGGGCCGTCCACGGCTGAATCCAATCATTGAGGTGAACCATCAGCGCGGGCACCTGGTCGCGCAGCAAAGGCACCTGGCGTGTGATCACAGGCACGATCAGCAGCACCACCACCAGCACCACCAGGCTCAGTACCGCAATGGCCAGCGCCGCGCCAAACCAGCGCGGCACGCGGTGGCGGTGCATCACCTCCACCGCAGGCTGCAAGGCATAGGCCAGCACAGCCGCCACCACAAACGG
>CALMMY010000521.1 GCA_937868695.1 uncultured Comamonadaceae bacterium | reverse complement strand
AAAGACCTGCTGGCCGACCCCAAAGAGCGTGCCGAGCATGTGATGCTGATCGACCTGGCCCGCAACGACATCGGGCGCATTGCCCGCATCGGCTCGGTGAAGGTGACCGAGGCCTTTGCCATCGAGCGTTACAGCCACGTCATGCACATTGTGAGCAACGTGGAAGGCATCCTGAACGAGGGCATGACCAACATGGATGTGCTCAAAGCCACCTTCCCGGCGGGCACACTCAGCGGTGCGCCCAAGGTGCATGCGATGGAGCTGATCGACCAGCTCGAACCCACCAAGCGCGGTGTGTACGGCGGCGCGTGCGGCTACCTCAGCTATGCGGGCGACATGGACGTGGCCATTGCCATCCGCACCGGGGTCATCAAGGACGGCGTGCTGTACGTGCAGGCGGCAGCCGGTGTGGTGGCCGACAGCGTGCCCGAAATGGAATGGCGCGAAACCGAACACAAGGCCCGCGCCTTGCTTCGTGCAGCCGAACTCGTTGAAGCCGGACTGGAGTGAGCACCACCATGACCCACACAAACCACACCCCACACACCCTGAACCTGCCCGAAGGCATGACCGTGGCCCATTGCCAGACCATGGCCGATGTGCGCGCCCACATCGACGCGCTGGACGCGGTGATCGTTCCCCTCATTGCCCAGCGCAGCGGCTATGTGGCCCAGGCGGCCCGCATCAAACAGTCGGCCAGCCAGATCGTGGACGAGGCCCGCATTGAATTCATCGTCAACCGCGTGTCGGCCCAGGCTGAGGCGCTGGGTGCCCCGCCGCAGGTGCTGGCGGCCACCTACCGCGCCATGATCGCGGCCTTCATCGAATACGAGCGTGGCGAGTTTGCCCGCTTGCGTGCCGCAGTTCCCGGCACCACCACCTGCGAAACCTGCGGAGAGCCGTCATGAAACTGCTGATGATCGACAACTACGACAGCTTCACCTACAACATCGTCCAGTATTTCGGCGAACTGGGTGCCACGGTCACCGTGGCCCGCAATGACGAAATCACGCTGGAGCAGATGGATGCGTTGCTGGCCAGCGGGCAGATGGACAGGCTGGTGATTTCCCCCGGCCCGTGTTCGCCTGCCGAGGCGGGCATTTCGGTGGCAGCCATCCGGCACTTTGCCGGTCGGGTGCCCGTGCTGGGCGTGTGCCTGGGCCACCAGAGTATCGGCGCGGCGTTTGGCGGCAACATCGTGCGGGCGCAGGAGCTGATGCACGGCAAAACCAGCGTCATCACCACCACGCAGCAGGGCGTTTTTGCCGGGTTGCCCAGGCAGTTCACGGTCAACCGCTACCACTCGCTGGCGATTGAGCGCAGCACTTGCCCCGATTGCCTGGAAGCCACCGCCTGGACCGACGATGGCGAAGTGATGGGCATACGCCACAAAACCCTGGATGTGGAGGGCGTGCAGTTCCACCCCGAAAGCATCCTGACCGAGCACGGCCACGCCATGCTGAAGAACTTTCTGGTGCGGTGATGCGGGTCGATCTGCGCAGCGATACGGTCACCCAGCCCACAGCTGCCATGCGGCAGGCCATGCTGGCCGCTCCGCTGGGTGACGATGTGTTTGGCGATGACCCCACAGTCAACGCCTTGCAGCACCGCATTGCCCAGATGCTGGGTTTTGAGGCCGCGCTGTTTGTGCCTACGGGCACGCAGAGCAACCTGTGCGCTCTGCTGGCGCATTGCCAGCGCGGCGACGAATACCTGGTGGGCCAGCAAGCGCATTGCTACCGCTGGGAGGGTGGCGGCGGTGCGGTGTTCGGCAGCATCCAGCCCCAGCCGATTGCGCACCAACCCGATGGCACGCTGGCGCTGGCTGACATTGAGGCCGCCATCAAGCCGGACGATGCGCACTTTGCCCGCACCCGGTTGCTGGCACTTGAAAACACCTTGGGTGGCAAGCTGTTGCCGTTTGAATATGTGCAGTCGGCCACGGCCCTGGCCCGCCGCCACGGCCTGTCCACCCACCTCGACGGAGCCCGGCTGTTCAATGCGGCGGTGGCACAGGCTGCGCAGACGGGTGGTGCTGTGGTGGATGAAGCCCGGCGCATTGCCCAGTGTTTTGACAGTGTGTCGGTGTGCTTCAGCAAGGGGCTGGGTGCGCCGGTCGGTTCGGCACTGTGCGGGTCGGCAGAGTTCATTCGGCGTGCCCACCGTGTGCGCAAGATGGCCGGGGGCGGCATGCGCCAGGCGGGCATGCTGGCGGCGGCGGCCTTGCATGCACTGGATCATCACATCGAGCGCCTGGCCGATGACCACGCACTGGCGCAGCGCCTGGCCGCTGGTCTGGCCGGTGTGCCCGGTTTGCAGGTGGAAGCGCCGCACACCAACATCGTGTTTGTCGATCTGGTGGGCGGTGCCCGTGACCGTTCTGCCGATTTGCTGTCGCACCTTGCTGCCAACGGCGTGCGAGCCACAGGCCTCTACCGCCTGCGCTTTGTCACCCACCTGGATGTGGATGCCACCGGGGTGGATCACGCGGTGGCTGTCATCCGTGGGTTTTTCAACGCCTGATAGTCCGCACAGAGGCCAACCGTGACCGATGTCCACAATTTGGGGCTGTTCATCCTGGCGGGTTGGCTGCTCAACCTCACGCCTGGGCCGGATGTGCTGTACATCGTCAGCAGCGCACTGCGTTCAGGTGCCAAGGCAGGTGTGGTGGCCGCACTGGGCATCACCGCCGGGTGTTTTTTGCATATTTTTGCGGCGGCCCTGGGTGTGAGCGCACTGATGGCGGCTTCCAGCACCGCGTTCACGGCGTTGAAGTGGGCGGGGGCAGCGTATTTGTTTTACGTGGGCCTGAAGCTGGTGCTTTCTCCGGGTACGAAGCCTGTTGAATTGACAGCTGCAAATCCAGTGCAGACGAGCGATAAGCATCTGAAAAGCATATTTTTCAAAGGATTTCTGACCAACACGCTCAATCCCAAGGTGGCGCTGTTTTTTCTGGCCTTTGTGCCGCAGTTCATCGCCCCGCAAGCCAGCCACCCTGCGCTGACGTTTGTGCTGCTGGGTGTGCTGTTCAACGTCAACGCACTGCCCGTCAACGTGGGTTATGCGCTGCTGGCCGCCTGGGCCACGCGCCGCTTGACTGCGGTGCAACGCGCCCTGCGCTGGCTGGATCGCGTGGCGGGCGTGATGTTTGTCGGCTTCGGCATCAGGCTGGCGCTGACAGAAGCGCCCGGCGGCTGAGCTGTTGCACCGCTACTTGCGCACCCACCCCCACTACCCATTACATTTCCGCAGCCATTTCGGAGACCTCCATGCCCCACACCGCCAAAATCACCCCGCAGCAGGCGCTGCAACGCACCATTGAGCACCGCGAAATTTTTCACGATGAAATGCTGCACCTCATGCGGCTGATCATGAGTGGCGAGATGTCGCCCGTGATGATGGCCGCACTCATCACCGGCCTGCGCGTGAAGAAGGAAACCATCGGCGAAATCACCGCCGCCGCGCAGGTGATGCGCGAGTTTTCCACCAAGGTTCATGTGGCCGACACCACCCACCTGGTGGACATCGTGGGCACCGGGGGCGATGGCTCGCACACCTTCAACATTTCCACCTGTTCCATGTTTGTGGCCGCCGCCGCCGGGGCACGGGTCAGTAAACACGGCGGGCGCAGCGTCAGCAGCAAAAGCGGCAGTGCCGATGTGCTGGAAAGCCTGGGTGTCAACATCAACCTGAGCCCGGAGCGGATTGCCGAGAGCATTGCGCAAACCGGCCTGGGCTTCATGTTTGCGCCCAACCACCACCCGGCCATGAAGAACGTGGCCCCGGTGCGGCGCGAGCTGGGCATCAAAACCATTTTCAACATCCTCGGCCCGCTCACCAATCCCGCCGGTGCGCCCAACATCCTGATGGGGGTGTTCCATGCCGATCTGGTGGGCATCCAGGTGCGTGCGCTGGAGCGTCTGGGCGCTGAGCATGCTGTGGTGGTGTATGGGCGCGATGGCATGGATGAAGTCAGCCTCGGCGCATCCACCTTGGTGGGTGAGTTGAAAAACGGCGTGATCACCGAGTATGAAATCCACCCTGAAGATTTTGGCCTCACGATGGCCAGCAACCGTGCCCTGAAGGTGGACACACCCGAAGAATCGAAAGCCATGTTGCTGGGCGTGCTGGCCAACCAGCCCGGCCCGGCGCGTGACATCGTGGCGCTCAATGCCGGTGTGGCGCTGTATGCGGCCAACGTCGCACCCAGCATGCAGGCCGGGTTGCAACTGGCGCAGCAGGCGCTGGCCAGCGGAGCCGCACTTGCCAAGTTGACCGAGGTGGTGGCCTTCAGCAACGCCGCCAGTGCCGTGGCCACTGCCGGAGCGGCCTGATGCCAGCCAGCCTGTGGAGCGATCCCGGTACCTGGATTGCGCTGGGCATATCAGCCTTGTTTCTTGTGGTGGGCTGGGTCATGCACCGGGTGATCGTCAAGGTGCTCAAGAGCCAGCCCGACGCTGCCCTGGAGGCGCAACCAGCTGACAGTCCGATACTCGCGGGTTCGCCCTCCATGACGACCGATGTTTTGATGGGCAATTCCGTTACCGAGCCAGATGGCTCATCCCGCACAGAAAGAACCCGCGCATGAGCGACATCCTGAACAAAATTGTGGCCGTCAAGCACGAAGAAATTGCCTTGGCCTCTGCCCGCAAGCCACTGGCTGTGCTGCGCGAAGATGCCGAAAGCCGCCTGCTGACCCGCGACTTCGTGGGCGCATTGCGCCAGCGCCAGGCCAAAGGCCAGCCCGCCGTGATTGCCGAAATCAAAAAAGCCAGCCCGTCCAAAGGTGTGCTGCGTGCAGACTTCATTCCCGCCGACATTGCCCAGAGCTATGCGGACAACGGCGCGGCCTGCCTTTCGGTGCTGACGGACAAGCAGTTCTTTCAGGGCAGTGCCGACTATCTGAAGCAAGCCCGCGCCAGTTGCCACCTGCCCGTGCTGCGCAAGGATTTCATGGTCAGCCCGTACCAGGTGTACGAAGCCCGTGTCATGGGGGCCGATGCCATCCTGCTGATTGCCGCCTGTCTGGACGACAGCCAGATGGCCGACATGGAAGCCTTGGCCATGTCGCTGGGCATGGCGGTGCTGGTGGAAGTGCATGACCGGCCGGAGCTGGATCGGGCTTTGCGCTTGAAAACACCGCTGATCGGCATCAACAACCGCAATCTGCGCACCTTCGAGGTCAGCCTCGACACCACGCTGGGCATGATCCGCGATGTGCCTGCACTCATCGGCGGTGAACGTCTGCTGGTGGCTGAGTCGGGCATCCTGAATGCGGCGGATGTGGCCGTGCTGCAAGCTGCCAAGGTGCCCGCGTTTTTGGTGGGTGAAGCGTTCATGCGTGCGCCCGATCCCGGTCAGGCGCTGTCAGCATTGTTTGGCCTGTGAGCGTTCAGCCCGACTTGTTTGAAGTGGCTGAACCCTTGGTGCCTGCTACATCCGGCTGCCTGACCAGCTGGCGCGGCACGGATTGGCCTGTGGCCGCTGATTGGCAGCCCTTGGTGGCGGCGTTCATGCACTCACCCGAGGGACTCGCGCTGGCGCACTTCATTCGGCATCGTGTGGCCAGTGGCGCAACCATTTATCCCCCGGAGCCTTTGCGCATGCTGGCGTTGACTCCGCTTGCTGGCGTGAGGGTCGTGATTCTGGGACAAGACCCCTATCACGGGCCGGGGCAGGCCGAGGGCCTGGCTTTTTCGGTGCCGGATGGGGTTCGCGTTCCCCCCTCGCTGCGCAACGTGTACAAGGAGCTGGCGCGTGACCTGGTTGGATCGGCTTCACCGCCGTCCAACGGCTCACTGATGCACTGGGCAACGCAGGGCGTGCTGTTGCTCAATACCTGCCTGACCGTGGAAGATGGTCAGCCCGCCAGTCACGCCGGGCGCGGCTGGGAGGTGCTGACCAGGCAGCTGGTGCATGCCTGCAATCAGGCACCTGGGCGGCGGGTCTTCATGCTGTGGGGCGCGCATGCACAGACGTTTGCTTCGCATCTGGACAGCGACAGGCATCTGGTGCTGAAGGCCAACCACCCTTCACCGTTGTCGGCCAACCGAGGGCCCACCCCGTTCATGGGGTGCGGCCATTTCGGCCTGGCCAACCAGTGGATGCAAAGAAATATTGGAGCTTCGGTGGACTGGCTAGCCAAAAATGAAAAAGTAATGGCATAATACAGGGCTTGTTGTGGAGAGGTGCCCGAGTGGCTAAAGGGGGCAGACTGTAAATCTGTTGGCTTACGCCTACGC
>CALMMY010000520.1 GCA_937868695.1 uncultured Comamonadaceae bacterium | reverse complement strand
AGCCCACCCCGCCATCCCGGCACGGCTCGCTGCGCTGCGTGTGGGTGCGCAGACAACAAATGCGGGTTGCCGTTCGTTTCTTGGGTGCATTGTTTTGCCTGCGTGTTTGCCAGTTTTGTCCTTTTCTCGCGTGTCCCCGTATTCCGGTGCAGGCGCACACGGGATCGCACGGGCAAGGGGTGAGCCGTTCCGACAATCTCTGCTCGCAGTGTGCGGAGGACGGCTCACCCCTTGAACGGGCGCAGAGCGCAGCAGCTCCACCGCAACCCGGACAGACCAGCTGACAGACAACAGACAAACCGCAGGCCAAGCGGTCATATCCGACGCATGGCCACCGCCGTGCGCAAAATGAGAATGGCTGTCGGCAGACGCTCAGGTGAGCGTGGAGACGGTTGCGTTCATGTTTTCCAGCAGCCGCCGGTAAATGTTCTTCAGTGGCTCGATGTCGGCCACCGCCACGCATTCGTTGATTTTGTGGATGGTGGCATTGGGCGGGCCAACTTCGATCACTTCAGCGCACACCTGGGCAATGAAGCGGCCATCACTGGTGCCCCCGGTGGTGGACAGTTCAGTTTCCAGCCCGGTTTCGGTGCGGATGGCATCGCGCACAGCATTGACCAGCGGGCCGGGTCGGGTCAGGAAGGGCAGGCCGCCCACTGTCCAGCTCAGGTCGTAATCGCTGCCCGGTTGCAGGCCGTGGCGGTGCAGCACCGCTTGCAGGCGCTGTTGCAGGCCTTCCGGCGTACTTTCGGTGCTGAAGCGGAAGTTGAAGTCCACCACCACCGTGCCCGGAATCACGTTGCTGGCCCCGGTACCGCCGTGGATGTTGCTCACCTGCCAGGTGGTGGGCGGGAAAAAATCGTTGCCCCTGTCCCATTCCACTCCCACCAACTCGGCCAGCGCCGGGCTGAACATGTGGATGGGGTTGCGTGCCAGGTGCGGGTAGGCAATGTGGCCTTGTATGCCTTTGACCGTGAGCTTGCCGCTCATGGTGCCCCGGCGGCCATTCTTGATCATGTCGCCGGTGCGCTCTACCGAGGTGGGCTCGCCCACCACGCACCAGTCCAGCTTCTCGCCCCTGGCCGTGAGTGCCTGACACACCACCACCGTGCCGTCGTTGGCCGGGCCTTCTTCGTCGCTGGTCAGCAGAAAGGCGATGTTGAAAGCCGGTTCGGGCGTGGCCGCCAGAAATTCCTCGCAGGCCACCACCATCGCAGCCAGCGATGTTTTCATGTCGCTGGCACCGCGCCCGTACAGCAGGCCGTCGGCATGGGTGGGCGTGAAGGGGTGGCTGCGCCACTGGTCGGTGGGGCCAGTGGGCACCACATCGGTGTGCCCGGCAAACACCAGGGTTTTGGCCGCAGAGCAGGCTGACTGCCTCTTGGCCCACAGGTTGGTCACGCGGAAACTCTCGGGGCCGCTGGTGATGGTTTCACACGCGAAGCCCAGTGCGTGCAGGCGCTGGGCCAGCAGGGCCTGGCACCCGGCATCGTCGGGTGTGACGGAGGGGCGTGCAATCAGTTGTTCGGTCAGGCGCAGGGTGGCGGTCATGCTGGGTTTCAACGCTGTACGTCGATGGTGAATTCGGTGAAGGTGGGGGTGTCGTCGGTGTTTTCGACGGGCTTTTGTGCTTGCGAGGCTTTGGTGAAGTCGTTTTGCAGCCGCCACATCAGGTTGGTGGGCGAGTCGGCATTGGCCACACCTTCTTTTTTGTCCACTTTGCCACTGAGCACCAGCCGGGCGATGTCTTGCTCGAAAGTCTGCGAGCCTTCGGCCATCGACTTTTCCATCGCTTCTTTCACACCGTTGAAGTCGGCCTTCTCAATCAGGCTGGAGATCAGCGCCGTGTTCAGCATCACCTCCACCGCTGGGGCGCGCTGGCCGTCCACGGTGCGCAGCAGGCGCTGCGAAATCACGGCCTTCAGTGCCGAGGACAGGTCGCCCAGCATGGTGGGGCGCACTTCCACCGGGTAAAAACTCAAAATGCGGTTGAGCACGTGGTAACTGTTGTTGGCGTGCAGCGTGGCCAGGCACAGGTGGCCTGACTGGGCGTAGGCCAAGCCGGCGCTCATGGTTTCTCGGTCGCGGATTTCGCCGATCATGATCACATCCGGGGCCTGGCGCAGTGCGTTTTTCAGGGCCATCTGCATGGAGCTGGTGTCGCTGCCCACCTCGCGCTGGTTGATGACAGATTTTTTGTGCGTCAGCAAAAACTCCACCGGGTCTTCGATGGTCAGAATGTGGCCGCTCTGGCGGGCGTTGCGGTGGTCCAGCATGCTGGCCAGCGTGGTGCTTTTGCCCGCGCCGGTGGCGCCCACCACCAGAATCAGCCCGCGCTTTTCCATCACCAGATCGGCCAGGATGGGCGGCACATTCAGGCTTTCAATGGTGGGCACGTTGGGCGAAATGAAGCGGATGACCGCCGAATACAACCCCTTCTGGCGCATGCCGCTGATGCGGAAGTTGCCCACGCCCTCCATCGGAATGGCCATGTTCAGCTCGCCGGTTTCTTCCAGCTCCTCCACCCGCGCCGGTGGCAACACCTCGGCCAGCAGGCGGGGAACCGCATCCCGCGCCAATGGTTGGGGATTGATGGGCAGGCATTGCCCGTTGATTTTGATCAGCGCGGGTGAACCTGGCGACAGGTACACGTCGGAGGCTTTTTTCTCGGACATCAGCCGAAGAATGCGTTGCATCATGCTCATGGTCGGGGGCCTGGTTTGGAGCGGACAAAAAAGCCCGGAAGAGGCCGGGCTGTTGGTTGCTGGTGCGTGGCCGGGTGGTCAGTCGCGCAGCAGGTCGTTCAGGCTGGTCTTGGCGCGGGTTTGGGCATCCACCTTCTTCATGATGATGGCGGCGTAGGTGTTGTACTTGCCTCCTGCCTTGGGCAGGGTGCCGCTGACCACCACCGAGCCAGCTGGCACGCGGCCATAGCTGATGGTATCGGCTTCGCGGTCATAGATGGGGGTGCTCTGGCCGATGTACACACCCATGCTCAGCACCGAGTTTTCTTCGACGATCACGCCTTCCACCACCTCGGAGCGGGCACCGATGAAGCAGTTGTCTTCAATGATGGTGGGGTTGGCCTGCATGGGCTCCAGCACGCCACCGATGCCCACGCCGCCGCTCAGGTGGACGTTCTTACCGATTTGTGCGCAGCTGCCCACGGCGGCCCAGGTGTCCACCATCGAACCTTCGTCCACATAGGCACCGATGTTGACGTAGCTGGGCATCAGGA
>CALMMY010000519.1 GCA_937868695.1 uncultured Comamonadaceae bacterium | reverse complement strand
GCCAGCCCAGTCAATGCAGCCTCAAAACACGTGCCTGCTCAAAATGGGAATTCCTGGCATCAGCCGGTTCCACTCGTAACGTCGGGCACATAATGCGATTCAGCGCCATGCGTGATCGGTGGCGCACGTAGGGAACCCGCATGAACCTCAAAACCACATTGATCGTGGCAGTCCTGTCGGTACTGTCTGTTTACCTCACTTTCTCGGGGCATGGTTACATCATCGTGCCCACTTCGGGCAGCTGGATTACCGTGATTCACCTGCCCACCATCCTGGCCGGCATCCTGGGTGGCTGGGTCGCCGGGGGTTTGGTCGGGTTGGTTTTCGGGGTGTCTGCGATGGTGTACGCAGCCCAGTCGGATGTGGCGGTGTTTGCCGATATCTGGGTATCGCTGCCAGCCCGTGTGCTGGTGGGCGTGGTGGCTGCGCTGGTGTTTGAGCGCGCTGTCCGCCTGGGTGAGCATGTGGCCGTGCTCGTGGCTGCGGTGGCGGGCACCCTCACCAACACCGTTCTGGTGCTCACGGCTGCGGTTGTGCGTGGATTCTTCAGTCTGGACATGGCCCTGAATGTGGGTTTCAAGCATTTTGTGCTGGAGGTGAGCGTGGCCGCCATCGGCACGTTGCTGCTGACCCTGGTCTGGCGGGCCGTTCACGATGTGCTGTTCAAAGCCAGGCCCGCAATCGGCAGCAATGCAGGCAGTGATACAGGCAGCGGTGCAGCGGCCCCTGAGCGGGATCGATGATGAAGGTCAGTGACCTGCGGGTGCGCATCAACAGCTACATCGTGCTGGTGTTTCTGGTGCTGATGTCGGTGTTCGGCACGGCCCTGGTGGCCTACTACCAATCGCTCTACACCAGGGCAACCGACAGGTTGCAGAAATCGGTGATGATTTTTCACCAGCTCAACCAAGAGCGGTTTCAGGCACTGGCGCGTGGTGAGGTTGGTGGCATCGCACCCATGTCGCTGGCGGGCAATCTGCTGAAGATGGATGAGTTTCTGTTCATCAGGCTGTATGACGCGCAGGGCAAGCCCGTGCTTCATTTGTTTAACGAGAGCCTGTTTACCTCCGAATCGGTGGATGCGAAGTTTCCGGCTCCCAGGGTCATGCGCGAGGCCGTCAACTGGGTGGAAGAAAACATTTACCTCACCGACCCGCCGCGCGTCTATGCGCTGGGGGTGTATTCCACGCCCGTGGAGCAAGACGGTCTGCTGTCGGGCTACATCGACTATGTGTACGACCTGTCGTCCTATAAAAACCAGGCGTTCTACATCGGCAGCTTGGCCGTCGTGTTTTTGCTGCTCACCCTGCTGACGCTGGCCATCATCGTGAATGTGCTGTTTGCTCGGTTTGCCGAGAGCAACATACAGGGTTATTTCCGCATGGATGGCGACGGGCAGCTGAGCAATGTCAACGCGCTGCTGGCCAACATGCTGGGATACGCCTCCAAAGCCGACTTCCAGGCCGATGCGGCCCGGTTCATGGCGGCCAATGACCTGGTGCGGCAGGTTCAGCGCATCGGCTCAGGCGGGCAATCTGCGGAGCTGGAGTTGCATGGGCACCTCGGACAGGCGCTGTGGTGCCAGTTGAATGTGGATTCGGTGCGCGGTATCCGGGGCCAGTGGCTGTACCACGATTGCCACGTCACCGACATCAGTGACCGCAAAGCCAAGGAAGAGGCCGAGCGCAAGTACCGCCAGGCCATGCTGGAGGCCAACCAGCAACTGGAAAACAAGGTGGCCGAGCGCACGGAGGCACTGTTGAAGCTGCAACAGCAAACCGAGCTGCTGGCCCGCACCGACACCCTGACCCAACTCGGCAACCGGCGGGACTTTTACGACAAAACTCAGCACGAACTCAACCGCCAAAAGCGCAACAACGGCCCGGCTTCGCTGCTGATGCTGGACATCGATCACTTCAAGCGTGTGAACGACACCCACGGCCACCTGTGCGGAGACAAGGTGCTTCAGGTGCTGAGCCGCGTGGCGCAATCGGTGGTCAGGGAGACCGATATTTTGGCCAGACTGGGTGGCGAGGAGTTTGCGGTGTTCATGCCGGATACCCCGCTGCATGAGGCCGTGCTGGTGGCCCAGCGGCTGAGGCTGGCGGTGGCCGGTACCCCCATCGATTTACCCGGCAACCAGACCATCCACATCACGGTGTCCATCGGTGCAACCGGCACCCTTGAAACCGATGTGCATGTGGATGATTTGCTCAAACGCGCCGATGACGCTTTGTACAGCGCGAAAAATGCCGGGCGCAACCGCGTGGTGTGCTCACGCCAGCCCGTCTGTGGACAGTGCTTCGGTGCGGTGAACGGGTTGCAGCCAGCCGGTGTTGGGCTGTGTGAGGGCTGCAATCTTGATTTGCGGAGCCTGTGAGCCCACGCTGCCAAAAATGGTGGCAAACGAGACATCGGCGGCATCGCGCCCGGTGCCGATGCGGATGAATCCCATCGGGATGGCGGTGCCCGACGGGTCGAACATGTACCAGCGGTTGCCCAGGTAGGCTTCCACGTAGGCGTGGAAGTCGGGTGGGCCGAGGATGGGGTCGGCCCCGAAGTCGATGCCGGTGGTGAAGCGGGCCGGGATGTTCAGCGCCCGGCACACAGCAATCATCAGGTGGGCAAAGTCGCGGCACACGCCCACGCGGTCGGTCAGTGTGTCGATGGCCGAGGTCATGGAGTTGCTGGTGTTGGACTTGAACCTGACCTGCGACTGCACCCACTTCTGCACCGCCAGCACCCGGTTGTAGCCGTGTGGCAGGGCTCCGAATTCACTCATGGCCAGGTTGCCCAGCCGGTCTGACTGGCAGTAGCGGCTGGGGTAGATGTAGGGCAGCACCTCGGGTGGCAGGCTGGCCACGGGCACTTCGGGCACCTGGGCGGGGTTGGCAACATGGTGGTTCAAGTCCACCGTGGCCTGGTAATGCACATTGAACGGGCCGGGGAGGGCACTCACGCGCAGGCTGCGGGCGTGGGTGATGGCATCGGTGTGCGCCAGGGTGGGCAGGCTCTGGCTGAGGGTGAGCTGCTCGGCAATCACAGTCTGCTGGCGGGTGCGCGAGGCCTGGATGTTGAAAATGAAATCGGCCCCCGGAAAGCCGACCTCGTATTGAAGGCCGATGGAAAACTGGATGCGGACCATGGCAAACGCCTTTGAAAAAATGAAAAACGGGCCTGTTGGGCCGGAAGTGGCCATGATGCAATTAAGGTGCCACAGCGTATGAAATGCAGAACGGGCCTGTACAGTTCTGCCGATTCATCTTATAGCCGGGACGGTCAGACCGATCATGATGCGCCATTCATCCCTTATTCATCCGCCCATTGCCCCGCCTGCCGTGCTCATCAGCGAGGTGGGCATGCGCGATGGCCTGCAATCGGTGCGGGCCACCATGCCCACGGCAGACAAGCTGCGCTGGCTGGATGCGCTGGTCGCGGCCGGGCTGCGTGAGCTGGAGGTGTGCTCTTTTGTGCCACCCAGGCTGATGCCCCAGATGGCCGATGCCGCCGAGGTGGTGCGCCACGCGCTGACGCACCCTGGCCTCACCGTGATGGCGCTGGTGCCCAACCTGCACGGGGCGCGGGCGGCGCTGGCTGCCGGTGCCCACAAGCTGACGCTGCCGGTGTCGGCCAGCCAGGCCCATTCATTGGCCAATGTGCGCAAAACCCCTGCCGAGATGGTGGACGTGGTGCGCCAGGTGGCCCGCCTGCGTGACGAGATGGCTCCGGGCACGCTGGTGGAGGTGGGGATGTCCACCGCATTTGGCTGCACCTTGCAGGGCCAGGTGGCCGAAGACGAGGTGATCCGCCTGGCCGTGGCCTGCGCCGAGGCCGGGGCCGACGAGGTGGGGCTGAGCGACACCACGGGCATGGCCAACCCGGCACAGACGCGCCGCCTGTTTCAGCGGTTGCGTGCCGAGCTGGGCCACAAGGCCGGATCGGCCCACATGCACAACACCCGTGGGCTGGGGCTGGCCAACTGCCTGGCGGCCTACGAAGCTGGGGTGCGGGTGTTCGACAGCTCGCTGGGCGGCCTGGGTGGGTGTCCGCACGCGCCGGGGGCCAGCGGCAATGTGGTGACCGAAGACCTGGTGTTCATGTTCGAGTCCATGGGCATTGCTACCGGGGTGGATTTGCCCCGCCTGCTGGCCGCCCGCGAGCCGTTGCGGATCGGTCTGCCGGGCGAGCCGCTGTACGGCATGCTGCCCGAGGCAGGGTTGCCGCCGGGGTGGGTGCCTGCGGCATCAACGGTGGCCACTGCTGTGCCGCACATGGGTAGCCACCAGCAGGGTGGGGTGCCTGATGCCATCCAGGCCCAGACATCGGCACCTGCCGACCAAACCCCTGCCACCCGCCTGCCGTGTGCAGGCCTGCGTGTGGTGGAGTTCACGCACATGGTCATGGGGCCAGCCTGTGGCATGGTGCTGGCTGATCTGGGGGCCGAGGTCATCAAGGTGGAGCCTGTGGGGCAGGGGCGGCAGGGCGATGCCACGCGCCGCCTCATCGGCTCCGGTGCCGGTTTCTTTCCGCTGTTCAACCGCAACAAGAAAAGCCTGACGCTGGATCTGCACACACCCGAAGGCAAGGCTGCGGCCTTGAAATTGATCGCCACCGCCGATGTGCTGGTCGAGAACTTCAAGCCCGGCACCATGGCCAAACTGGGGTTGGACTTTGCGACCCTGCATGCCCTGAACCCCAGGCTGGTGTACGTCAGCCACAAAGGCTTTCTGCCCGGCCCCTATGACCACCGCACCGCGCTGGACGAGGTGGTGCAGATGATGGGTGGCCTGGCCTACATGAC
>CALMMY010000518.1 GCA_937868695.1 uncultured Comamonadaceae bacterium | reverse complement strand
GGCTGGGTTGGCATGGAAATCCCTGAAAAGTTGAACTGAACGGTTGGGCGGGTGGCGCTCATGAGGCAGATGCGGGGGCGGCGGGCTGCGCCCAGCCACCGCCGTAGGCGCGGTACAGATCCACCCAGGCCAGCAGGCGTTCGCGGCTGAGGTCGGCCAGTGCCTGCTCGGCGGCCAGGGCACTGCGGCGGGTGTCTTCCAGCTCCAGCAGGCTGCCCAGCCCGGCGCGGTGGCGGTCGGTGGCGGCTTGCAGGGCTTGCACAAAGCCCTGGGTGGCGATGGCGGCATCGGCCTGGCGGGCGGCGGTGCTGTGCAGCGCCAGCAGGGCCTGCTCCACCTCGCGCACCGCCGTGCGCACGCTGGCGCGGTAGGCCAGCACGGCTTCGTCGTAGGCGGCCTGCTGCACCTGCACCTGCGAGGCGCGGCGGCCCGCATCGAACAGCGGCAGGCTGAGTTGCAACGGGCCAACCGACCAGGTCTGGCCGTCGCCGCCCGCACCCCGGGTGCCGATGGCGGTGATCTGCCCGCTCAGGCCCAGTCGGGGGTAGCGGTCGGCCTGGGCGCTGCCCACATCGGCACTGGCTGCGGCCAGGCCGCGCTGGGCGGCCCACACATCGGGCCGCTGGGCCAGCAGCCGGGCGGGCAGCACCAGCGGCAGGGCGTTGTCGGGCAGCACAGGTAAATCGGCAGAAAAAAGACTGTTTGCACTGGATGGATCAGTAAGGTTCGCTCTGCCTTTTTGATCGACTTTGGCCGTTGCAACCGCTTCAGGCGGCACTGAGCCTGCCTGCAACTGCTGCTTCAGCGCAGCCGCGTCGATGGCGGTGAGCGCGGCCAGGCCCTGAAGGGCGGCATCGCATCCGGTCTGCTGCTGGGTCACCAGCATGCGGCCCTGGGCAGCGCTGGCCTGGGCCAGCGCTGCGTTGGCGGGTGACTCGAAGCCCACACGGGCGCGGTCCTGCGTCAGCCGGGCCACGGTGTCGCGGGCCTGGGCATCGGCACGGGCAATGCGCAGCATCTGCTGGCACGAGCGCCAGCCCACGTACTGCCGCGCCACCTCGGCGGCCACGGCCACGCGGGCCTCGTGCCACTGGGCCTGGCTGGCTTGCAGGCGCTGGTCGGCGGCGGTGGCAGCGGTCTGCTGCCCGCCGAACAGATCCAGCTCCCAGGCCACCTGCATGCCCGCGCTGGCCTGCGTGAGCGGCGGCGTGTTGACCAGGCTGACACTGCGCCCCACCCCGGCAGCGGCATTCACCACCGGGCTGCCCGCTGCCCCGGCAGACACCACGGCGTGGCGGGCCTGGGCCACGCGGGTGGCGGCGGCGGCCACGCCGGGGCTGGCCTGCTGGGCACTGTCGAGCAGGTGCAACAACACCGGGTCGTTCCATTGCTGCCACCAGGCCCGCAACTGGGCCGGACTGCCTGCGTGGGGCAGTGCGGCCTGGGCCGGGTCAGTGGTCATCCAGCTGGCCGGGGCCGTCACCGCCACATCGGGGGCGGGCACGGACACGGCACAGGCGCTCAGCAGCAGGGGCCAGCAGGCCAGCAGCGGTCGGGCTATGCGGTGGGGGTTCATGCAGGGCTTTCAGTCGGAGGTTGAATCGGAAAAGTCGGCAGTTGGCGGCGCTGGCGCTCAGCCTCCACCATGGCCAGGGCGTTGTCGGTCTGGCGGGCAACCCAGGCATCGAGGGCTTCAGGGCTGTTGATGAGCTGGGGACGGATGGCCTGGATGACATCGCGGCCCACGTACAGAAACACGCCCTGGCTGACAATGGAAAACGCCAGCCGGTGCAGGTCGTCATCGGGCTGGGCCAGCCCCAGGTGGCGGCACAGCACGGTCACCAGCGCCTGCTGGTAGGGGCGTATGCCGTTGTCCAGCTCCTCGGCCCAGATGCCGGTGGGCTCGATCATTTCGCGCATGTGCAGCCGGGTACACAGCTGCACCTGCTCGTCCTGCTTCAGGGGCCGGGCAAAGCCGGTGTACAGGCCGTGCAGGGCTTCGCGCAGCGTCATGGCCGGACTGGAAAACAGCGGAATGTCGTCGCGGGCGCTGCCCAGCGGCTCGGTGAAGGCGGCGCGGTACAGCCCCTTTTTGTCGCCGAAGTAGTAGCTGATGGCGGCGATGTTGACCTTGGCCGCAGCGGCAATCTGGCGGGTAGAGGCTTTGGCAAAACCATACTCGGCAAACAGCCGCACCGCTGCCTGCAACAGGCGGCAGCGCGAGGCTTCGCCATCGGTGCGGGTGGGGAGATCGAAGGCATGCGGTGTGGAAGACATGCGCG
>CALMMY010000517.1 GCA_937868695.1 uncultured Comamonadaceae bacterium | reverse complement strand
GCGATGGTGTGCAGCAGCAGGCGGGCCGTGGCGTAGGTGTAATCGGGGTCTTTTTCAATCAGGGTGCGGGCGGCCAGGATGGAGGCTTTGTGCACTTCTTCCAGCGGCACGCCGTCGTACAGGTTGCGCAGGGTTTCGGCCACGATGGGTTCGGGCTTCACATCGGCGCTCAGGCCCGCACACGCGCCCTGGATGCGGTCGCGCATGGCGGCCATGTCCAGCGGCACTTTCTGGCCGTTGTCCAGCACATGCAGTGTGGGCGGGGCCTTGGGGGCCTGTTGCTCCTGTTGCTGGCGGGCGCGTTCCTGGGCGTGGCGCTCGCGGTACAGCACATAGGCACGGGCCACATCGTGGTGGCTGCCGCGCATCAGGGCCAGCTCGACGTGATCCTGCACGTCTTCAATGTGGAAGGTGCCACCGTTGGGGCGTGAACGCAGCAGGGCCTTGACCACGATCTGGGTCAGTGCTTCGACGGTTTCGCGCACGCTGGACGAGGCCGCGCCCTGCGTACCGCGCACGGCCAGAAAGGCCTTCATCATGGCCACGGCAATCTTGTTGGGCTCGAAACCCACCACGGCCCCATTGCGGCGAATGATCTGGTAGTGGCTCAGGTTTTGCGGCTTGGCATCGGTGGCCGAACCTGTGGCCGTGGCCGAATGGATGGGGTCATTGGTGTACGCAATGGACATGAATGTTCTTTCAGAAATGGAAGCAGGCACTGGCTTGGGAGCTGGCCTTGCCGCTCGGAAGCGGCTGCTGTGCGGGTGGGTGCCGGTGCGGCTTGGGGTGGCCGTGGCACGTTGGCAGAAGGTCAGCGGTTAACGCATGCCGACACTATATCTAGTGTTTGGGTGCTTATCAATGCACTACCCGTAGCGGTTGATGATATTTTTCACGCCCGAAGACAGTGGGCATTTTGTGTTAGGCAGTGCCGCATGAGTGAGTGATAAAACCAAAAAAAAGAGCACCCGGCACAGTTCTGTTCAGGCTTGCAGCACGGTGTTGGCATTCCGGGCATGAACCGTTTTTGGGTTCGTGTCCCCGTCGGCGCAATCAGCGGGTGGCCAGCTGCCGCAATTCCGTTTCGTAACGCCCCAGTGTGGTGGCAGCGTGCCTGCGTTGTTCGGGTGTGGCCAACTGGTGGATGCGGGCAAGCTGGGTGCAGCCTTCGCGGGCCAGTGCTTGGTGATGGGCCTGTTGGACTGGCACAGGCGGCATCAGCAGGCGCTCCAGCCAGCCCCGCATCAGTGCCTGGGCTTGCGCTTCGGTGGCCGCCGACTCCATTTGGGCCAGGGTTTGCATCAAGTCTTGGGTGCGCCGTTCCCGTTCTGCCAGCATGCGCCGGGGATCGAAGATGGATTGGTTGAATGCCTGTTGCAGTGTGCGAAGCTGCTCAGCTGTCAGCTTGCCGTAGAGCATGCTGTACCGTTCTGTTGCCTGGCTCAGCCGCTTTTCCAGCCCAGCCGGGCTGATGCCGGTGGGGTGGCTGGCATGGCCAGGGATGGTGGCTTGGGCCAGACCCAACCACGAGCGTGCCGGGGTGGTGTCCAGGTAGGTTTCGCGGAACTCGGTGTGGCTTTTTTGCTGTGCCTGTGCCCATTCCTGATGCTGGCTGGCATGCAGGCTGCGCCCCAGCCGGGTCATGGTGGGCACAGCCTGGCGGGCCAGATCGCGTAGCAGGCCGCGCACCGTGTCGAACTCCTGGCACACCTGGTCGGCGCTCAGGTCGGTGTGGGCCATACCTTGCCAGCGGTTCAGCAAATCGGCGGTGGGGCCCAGCTGGTGCTGGCGGTGCCAGGCCAGCAGACCGGACAGGTCTTGCTTCAAGGCATCGGCCTGTGCATGCTCCAGGCTGACCTGCCGCTGCACCCACAGCACACCCAGGTCGGGCAGGCGTGGGTAGCCCAGACTGACCATGCTGCACCCTGTCAGCACCACCACCAGCCACACCCCTGTCCCGAATCGGGCGGCGCGTATCATGCCGCGCCATGACACAGCCCAGCCGGGACTGTGCGAACCATGAGCCGAATGCAACGGGGTACAGAACATGAGCAAATCAGTCGATGTGGTGGTGATGGCGGCGGGCAAGGGCACCCGCATGAAAAGCAAACTTCCCAAAGTGTTGCACCGATTGGGTGGGCGCGCACTGGCTGCCCATGTCATCGATACCGCTGCGCGGTTATTGGCAAGGCAGGTGGTGGTGATCACTGGGCACGGTGCGCCTGAAGTGGAGGCTTCTCTTGCCCGCTCATTGAGCACAGGCGGCCATTTCGGTGTCAGAAATTTGGCCGTCGACCCCGTATCGGCCACAGCCAGTGTCACGCCGCCTGCCTTGCAGTTTGTGCGCCAGGAGCCCCAGCTGGGCACCGGCCATGCGGTGCAGCAGGCTGTGCCCGTGCTGGCCGATGACGGCATCACCCTGGTGCTGTCGGGCGATGTGCCCCTGACCGAAGCCGCCACCCTGCAAGCCCTGCTGGATGTGTGCGCCGGCGAGCACCTGGCCCTGCTGACGCTGACCATGCCCGACCCCACCGGCTATGGCCGCATCGTGCGCAATGCCGACGGCGAGGTACAGGCCATCGTCGAGCAGAAAGATGCGAGCGAAGCCCAGCGCCAGATCACCGAGATTTACAGCGGCATCATGGCCGTGCCCACCGCCCTGCTGCGCGGCTGGCTTGCCCGGCTGGACAACCGCAACGCCCAGGCCGAGTACTACCTGACCGATGTGGTCAAGTTTGCCGTGGCCGATGGCTGCCGCGTGCGTGCCCACCGCATCACCGATGCGGTGCAGGTGGCCGGAGTCAACAGCCCCTTGCAGTTGGCCGAGCTGGAGCGTGCCTGGCAGCGCCGCCTGGCTGAGCAACTCATGACTCAGGGTGTGCGCCTGGCTGACCCGGCCCGTTTCGATGTGCGTGGCAGCCTGAGCTGCGGGGCCGATGTGGACATTGACATCAACTGCGTGTTTGAAGGCACGGTGAGTCTGGGCCACGGCGTGAGCATCGGGGCCAACTGCTGCATTGCCAATGCGGTGATCGAAGACGGCGCGGTCATCCACCCCTACACCCACATCGACGGTGAAAAGCTCGGTGTGCGCGTGGGGGCCGGTGCCCTCATCGGCCCGTTTGCCCGCCTGCGCCCCGGTGCCGATCTGGGGCCGGAAGTCCACATCGGCAATTTTGTGGAGGTGAAAAACTCCACCCTGGCTGCCGGTGCCAAGGCCAACCACCTGGCCTACCTGGGCGATGCCACCGTGGGCGAGCGTGTCAACTACGGCGCGGGCAGCATCACCGCCAACTACGACGGGGCCAACAAGCACCGCACCGTGATCGAAGCCGACGTGCATGTGGGCAGCAACTGTGTGCTGGTCGCCCCGGTCACGCTGGGCGCAGGCGGCACCGTGGGCGGCGGCAGCACCATCACCAAAAGCACCCCGCCCGGCGCACTGAGCGTGGCCCGTGGCAAGCAGATCAGCATCGCCAACTGGTCACGCCCGCTCAAGAAACCCAAGTGATTTTTGCTTTTCCCGCTTTCTGATATTGAATGATTTGCTGCCAATTTTGAATTGGTAGCAAACTATCTGTTCAGATTAAGCGGTATCGGCAGTGTTGTTTCAAATTTGGCCCGCTTCACGCTGAAAAACACCCGCACGTTGCGTACCTGGGCGTGTGCGGTGAACAGCCGCTGGGCCACGGCGTGGTAGGCGGGCATGTCGGCCATCACCAGCACCAGACAGAAATCCGGGCCGGGGCTCACCCGGTAGCACTGCTGAACCGCCGCATCGGCCACGGCATGGGCCTCGAAGGCATCCAGTGTTTGCGCGTCCTGCCTGTCCAGTGTGACTTCGGCCAGCGCGGTCAGCCCGTGGCCCAGCAGTGGCCCCAGCCGGTCGGCACTCAGGATGGCCACCTGCCGCTCGATCAGCCCCGCCTCGTGCAGCCGCTTGACCCGCCGCAGACAGGTGGGCGGTGACACATGCACCGCCTCTGCCAGTGCCAGATTGCTTTGGGCGGCATCGGTCTGCAAATGGCTGAGCAGTGCCAGGTCAATGGCATCGAGAGGGATTTCGGAGTTCACGCTGGTGTCTGGCATGTGGATGAGGGTGTTCTGATTTGATTAATAATTTCAATTAAAGCTGAAAAATGAACTTTTATTTTTTCATGTGACTTGTGTGAAATTTTATTCCCAAATCAAATTTAATTTGACGCATAAATTCTTGCTGTTGGGCCTAGCATGACAGTTTTACAGACAACACCAAGGTGGGCTTATGTGTGGCATCGTCGGCGCGGTTTCTCGTCGCAACATCGTTCCGGTTCTGGTTCAGGGTTTGCAGAGGCTGGAATACCGGGGGTATGACTCCTGCGGGCTGGCCATTCATGGTGCATCGGCGGCCTCGGTTGCTGGCAACGCGTCCAAGGGCCTGACCCGCGCACGCAGCACCGCCCGCGTGGCCGAGTTGCTGAGCCAGGTGGAAGCCGAGCACATCGTCAGTGGTACGGGCATTGCGCACACCCGCTGGGCCACGCACGGTGTGCCTGCCGTCCACAACGCCCATCCCCACTTCAGCCACGGCCCCAACGCAGGCAGCGAGCCCTTGGCACG
>CALMMY010000516.1 GCA_937868695.1 uncultured Comamonadaceae bacterium | reverse complement strand
CAACCCTGTTGCGTGAAGGGTGTTCATCGTATTACATTTAGTTGAGAAAAATCAAAAATGCTGTGTCACTTTGAACCGGCATTGTTTGCACACCCACCACCCTGAATTTGTCAACAGAGGAATCCCGATGCCCCACCCATTGCTGAACCAGCACCAGACATTGCTTGACGGTGCGCTGCAAGCCATCGCCACCCGTGGTTACTGGTCACCATTCAGCGAAATGCCCAGCCCCAAGGTTTATGGTGAGACAGCGCCAGATGATGGAAAGCGAGCTTTTGAATCACTTCTGGGCCAGACTTTTGAGCTGAACCAGCCTGGCGACAGCGGCCAACGCGTGGCCCCCGAGCAATCGCCCTACGGCGTGGCGCTGAACGTGAGCTACCCCGTGTGCGACCACGAAGCCCTGGTAGCCGCTGGCCTTGCGGCCATGCCCGCGTGGCAGGCCGTGGGCGCAGAGGGACGCACCGGCATCTGCCTGGAAATGCTGACCCGCCTCAACCGCCAGAGCTTCGAGATTGCCCACGCGGTGATGATGACCACCGGCCAGGGCTGGATGATGGCCTTCCAGGCCGGCGGCCCCCATGCGCAAGACCGTGCGCTGGAGGCTGTGGCCTACGCCTGGCGCGAGCAGAGCTTTGTGCCCGCCGAAACCACCTGGACCAAGCCCCAGGGCAAAAACCCGCCTATTCAAATGAAGAAGCACTTCGAGGTGGTGGGCCGGGGCGTGGCGCTGGTGATTGGCTGCGGCACCTTCCCCACCTGGAACACCTACCCCGGCCTGTTTGCCGCGCTGGCCACGGGCAATGCCGTCATCGTCAAGCCGCACAGCAATGCCGTGCTGCCAGCGGCCATCACCGTGCGCACGCTGCGTGCCGTGCTGGCCGAGCAGGGGCTGGACCCCAACCTCGTCACCCTGTGCGTGACCGAAAACCGCGCCACCACCCAGGCGCTGGCCACCCACCCTGCTGTGAAGTCGGTGGACTTTACCGGCGGCAACACCTTCGGCCAGTGGCTGATGGCCAACTGCAAGCAGGCGCAGGTGTATGCCGAGCTGGCGGGGGTCAACCACATCGTCATCGACTCCACCAACGCCTACAAGGCCATGCTGGGCAACCTGGCGTTCACGCTGTCGCTGTACTCGGCACAGATGTGTACCACCACGCAGGCCATTCTGGTGCCCGCCGATGGCATTGACACCGACCAAGGCCACAAAACTTACGACGAGGTGTGCGCCGACCTGGGCGCAGCGATCAGCAAATTTTTGAGCAAGCCCGAAGTGGCCTGTGCAGTGCTGGGGGCCATCCAGTCAAGTGACACGCTGGCCCGCATCGAACAGGCCAACAGCGGTGCCTGGGGCACGGTGGTGCTGGCCTCGCAAACGCTGGCCAACGCCGAGTTCCCCGCCGCCACCGTGCGCACCCCGGTGCTGCTGGCCTGCGATGCCACCGACGTGGCCGCCTACCAGGAAGAACGCTTTGGCCCCGTGGCCTTTGTGGTGAAGTGCGCCGACACCGCCGCAGCCGTGGCCCTGTCCGAGCACATCGTCAACACCCACGGTGCGCTGACCGTGGGCGTGTACAGCACCCGCGCCGAGGTGATCGATGCCATGACCGCCGCCACCTGGCGCAGCAAGGTGGCCCTGTCCATCAACCTGACGGGCGGCGTGTTCGTCAACCAGTCTGCCGCGTTCTCCGACTACCACGGCACCGGCGGCAACCCGGCTGCCAATGCCAGCTACGCCGATTCGGCCTTTGTGGCCAACCGCTTCCGCGTGGTGCAGCGCCGCTACCACATTGAGAGCTGACACCAAATACAGGACAAGCGCAATGGACTATCAACAGATCACGTATTCGGTGGACACCGCCAGCGGCGTGGCCCGCCTGACGCTGAACCGCCCCGACAAGATGAACGCCTTCACCGGCGACATGCATGCCGAGCTGCGCCACGCCCTGGATAGCTTGCAGGCAGGCCAAGGCGATGCGGCCAGTGTGCGCGTGCTGGTGGTCACCGGCGCGGGCCGGGGCTTCTGTGCAGGGCAAGATTTGGCCGACCCCGACATGGTGTTCACCCCCGGCCAGACTCCGCCCGACATTGGCGACGTGGTGGAGCGCAACTTCAAGCCACTGGTGATGCGCCTGACCAACCTGCGCGTGCCCACCATTGCCCGCGTGCAGGGCGTGGCCGCCGGGGCCGGTTGCAGCCTGGCACTGGCCTGCGACATGGTGGTGGCGGCAGAGGCCGCCTCGTTCATGCTGCCGTTTTCCAAAATCGGGCTGATTCCCGATACCGGCGCATCCTGGGCCGTGCCCCAGCGCCTGGGGTTTGCACGGGCGATGGGCCTGGCCCTGACCGCACAGAAGCTGCCCGCCGCCAAGGCCGCCGACTGGGGTCTGATCTGGGAATGCGTGGCCAACGATGCGCTGGATGGCGCGGTGGACGCGCTGGCCGCCCAGCTCGCCACCCTGCCCACCACCGCCCTGGTGCGCACCCGCGCCGCCATGCTGGCTGCACACACCAACTCGCTGGAGCAGCACCTGTCTTACGAGGCTTTGATGATGCGCGAGCTGGGCCGCAGCGCCGACTATGTGGAGGGCGTGGCCGCCTTCCTCGAAAAGCGCCCCGCCCGCTTCAACCAGGGTTGACAGCATGAACCACCCCACTCCCGATACCCCGGCACAAGACGCGCAGGCCCTGGCCCAGCAACTGGCCAACGATGTGGCCGCTGCCATGTGGAGCCGCGACCACGCCACCCAGGCGCTGGGCATGGCCATTGCCGCCATTGCGCCGGGCAGCGCCACCCTGACCATGCCCGTGCGCCAGGACATGCTCAATGGTCACGGCATCTGCCACGGCGGCTTCATGTTCACGCTGGCCGACAGCGCGTTTGCCTACGCCTGCAACAGCCACAACCGCAACACCGTGGCCTCGGCCTGCGCCATCGACTTTCTGGCCCCCGCCCGCCTGGGCGATGTGCTGGAAGCCGAAGCCGTGGAACGCTCGCGCTCGGGCCGCACGGGGGTGTACGACATCACCGTGAAAGTGCGCGGCGGCAAAACCGTGGCGCTGTTCCGGGGCAAAAGTTACCGCATCGACGGCGAAGTGATTGCCGGTCTGGCCGCCGCCCGCACCGTCTGACACCCGCCCCCACACAAAACACAAGGAGACAACGCCATGCCCGTGAAACAACCCCGCCCCGGTGACCTCGACCCCATCGAAACCGCCAGCCGCGACGAAGTGGCCGCCCTGCAACTGGAGCGCCTGCGCTGGAGCTTGCAGCATGCCTACGACAACGTGCCGCACTACCGCGCCAAGTTCGATGCCAAAGGCGTGCATCCGTCCGACCTCAAAACCCTGGCCGACATCGCCAAGTTCCCGTTCACCACCAAGGCCGACCTGCGCGACAACTACCCCTTCGGCCTGTTTGCCGTGCCCCGCACCCAGGTGGCGCGGGTGCATGCCTCGTCGGGCACCACGGGCAAACCCACGGTGGTGGGCTACACGCTGGGCGACATCGACCGCTGGGCCGACCTGGTGGCCCGCAGCATCCGCGCTGCCGGTGGCCGCCCCGGCGACATCGTGCACGTGGCCTACGGCTACGGCCTGTTCACTGGCGGGTTGGGCGCGCACTACGGGGCCGAGCGTGCCGGGTGTACCGTCATCCCCATGTCGGGCGGGCAGACCGAGAAGCAGGTGCAGCTGATCCAGGACTTCAAGCCCGACATCATCATGGTCACGCCCTCGTACTCGCTGGTGATTGCCGAGGAATTTGCCCGCCAGGGTGTGGCCCCCGAGGACATCTCGCTCAAGGTGGGCATTTTCGGGGCCGAGCCCTGGGGCGAAGGCATGCGCAGCCAGATCGAGCGCAGCCTGGGGCTGGATGCGGTGGACATCTACGGCCTGTCTGAAGTGATGGGCCCTGGCGTGGCCAGTGAGTGCATTGAAAGCAAAGACGGCCCCGTGATCTGGGAAGACCATTTCTACCCCGAAATCGTCAACCCCGAAACCGGCGAGCCCGTGGCCGATGGCGAAGAAGGCGAACTGGTGTTCACCTCGCTCACCAAAGAAGCGCTGCCCATCATCCGCTACCGCACCCGCGATCTCACACGCCTGCTGCCACCCACCAGCCGCAGCTTCCGGCGCATGGGCCGCATCGTGGGCCGCAGCGACGACATGCTCATCGTGCGCGGTGTGAACGTGTTTCCCACCCAGATTGAAGAACAGGTGCTGCGCGACAAGCGGCTGTCGGGCACCTACCAGATCGTGCTCAGCCGCGAGGGCCACCTCGACAACGTGGAGGTGCGCTGCGAGCTTCTGCCCGATGCCCAGCCCAGCCCCGAAGACACCGCCGCGCTGGCCAAAGAGCTGCAACACCGCATCAAAACCATCATCGGCATCTCGACCAAGGTCAGCGTGATGGACTTTGGCACCCTGCCCCGCACCCAGACCGGCAAGGCCCGGCGCGTGTGGGACCACCGACCCAGCCAAGTCTGACCTCGGAATTGTTTCCCCGCTTTTTTTCAGGAGCACACCATGTACACCCAATCGTTCAACGTGCCAGACGGTGCCGGACAAAAGCCCGGCTCCGTCAAAGCCGTGGCCCGCACCGAGCCGCCGGAGCTGATGGCGAAGTTCGATGCCCGCATCGATGCCGATGGCCGCATCGAGCCGCAGGACTGGATGCCCGAGGCCTACCGACGCACCCTGGTGCGCCAGATCAGCCAGCACGCACACTCTGAAATCGTGGGCATGCTGCCCGAGGGCAACTGGATCAGCCGCGCGCCCAGCCTCAAGCGCAAAGCCATTCTGATTGCCAAGGTGCAAGACGAAGGCGGCCACGGCCTCTACCTGTACAGCGCCGCCGAAACCCTGGGCGTGGCCCGTGGCGATTTGCTGGATGCCCTGCACAGTGGCAAGGCCAAGTACAGCTCCATCTTCAACTACCCCACGCTCAACTGGGCCGATGTGGGCGTGATCGGCTGGCTGGTGGACGGCGCGGCCATCATGAACCAGATTCCGCTGTGCCGTTGCAGCTACGGCCCGTATGCCCGCGCCATGATCCGCGTGTGCAAGGAAGAGAGCTTCCACCAGCGCCAAGGCTACGAGGCCCTGCTGGTGATGATGCAAGGCACACAGGCGCAAAAAGACATGGTGCAGGACGCGGTTAACCGCTACTGGTGGAAGTGCCTGGCCATGTTCGGCCCGCCCGATGCCGACAGCCCCAACAGCGTGCAGGGCATGCGCTGGGGCATCAAGCGCATCAGCAACGACGACCTGCGCCAGAAGTTCATTGATGCCACCGTGCCCCAGGCCAAGGTGCTGGGCGTGACCCTGCCCGACCCCGACCTGAAATGGAACGAGGAGCGCGGCCACCACGACTACGGCCAGATCGACTGGGACGAGTTCTGGAACACCGTCAACGGCCACGGCCCCATGAACAAAGAACGCCTGGCCACCCGCGTCAAGGCCCACAACGACGGAGCCTGGGTGCGCGAAGCCGCCCTGGCCCATGCCCGCAAACAACAGCAACGCCAACAGAAGGAAGCCGCATGACCGCCTCATCCAACTCCACCGCATCCAACGCCCCGGCCCTGAAAGAATGGCCGCTGTGGGAAGTGTTCGTGCGCAGCAAGCAGGGGCTTGAGCACAAGCACTGCGGCAGCCTGCATGCCGCCGATGCCGGACAGGCCCTGGTGATGGCGCGTGACGTGTACACCCGCCGCCAGGAAGGCGTGAGCATCTGGGTGGTGCCGAGCAAGGCCATCACCGCCAGCAACCCCGACGACAAGGGTGCCCTGTTCGACCCCGCCGCCGACAAAATCTACCGTCACCCCACGTTCTATGACATTCCAGAAGAAGTGGGGCACATGTAATGAGCGCCGTGCTTGAATCTCCCGTGGTGGCCACCGCGCCTGTGAACTACCTGCTGCACCTGGCCGACAACGCCGTGGTGCTGGGCCAGCGCAATGCCGAATGGTGCGGCCACGGCCCCATCATCGAGGAAGACCTGGCGCTGGCCAACATGAGCCTGGATCTCATCGGCCAGGCCCGCCTGCTGTACAGCCAGGCAGCGAAATTGCTGGGCGACGGTGCCCATGAAGACACGCTGGCCTATTTCCGCGATGTGCCGCAGTTTCGCAACTACACCCTGCTGGAGCTGCCCCACCACAGCCCGCTGGTGGGCTATGCCAAAAGCGACATGGACTACGCCACCACCATTGCCCGCAACTTCCTCTACAGCGCCCTGATGGTGCCGCTGTGGGCGCAGCTGCAAGGCAGTGCCGATGCCGGGCTGGCCAGCATCGCAGCCAAATCGCTCAAAGAGGCCAGCTACCACCTGCGCCACTCGCGCGACTGGCTGGTCAAGCTGGGTGACGGCACCGATGAATCGCATGCCCGCATGCAGTCGGCCCTTGAGCATCTGATGCCGTACACCCAGGAATTCTGGACACAGTCAGCTCTGGAAGCCGAAGCAGCGGCAGCCGGTGTGGGCCTGGACTGGGCACAGCTGCAAGCCGACTGGAATGCCATGCTCGACGACGCACTGGCCGAGGCCACGCTGCAACGCCCGGCCAGCACCGGCTACGTCACCCAGGGCAAAACCGGGCTGCACTCCGAGCACCTGGGCTTTTTGCTGGCCGAAATGCAAAGCCTGGCCCGCGCCCACCCCGGCGCTCAGTGGTAAGCCGTGGCAAGCACCGGGCATCCACCATGAACACCGCCACCACCACTGCCCACAGCACACAGGCTGCGCCCGCCACGCTGGCGCTGGACCAGGTGTGGGCCTTGCTCGACCAAGTGGCCGACCCGGAAATTCCGGTGGTGTCGCTGCGCGAGCTGGGCATCCTGCGTGATGTGCGCCTGGGTGAAGCCGGGGTGGAGGTGGTCATCACCCCCACCTACAGCGGCTGCCCGGCCATGTCGCAGATGGCCGACGATGTGGCGGCCAAGCTGGCCGAGCACGGCATTGCAGGCAAGGTGGTCACGCAACTGGCCCCGGCCTGGACCACCGACTGGATCACCCCCGCCGCCCGCGACAAGCTGCGTGCCTACGGCATTGCCCCGCCGCACGCCACCCACGCCGCCCAGTGCGGCGGCGGTGCCCAGAACGCACGGGCGCAGGTGTTGCAGTTTTTGCCCGGTGCCGCCCGCGCCACACCCGCCGTGGCCTGCCCGCAGTGCGGCTCCACGCACACGGTGGAGTCGTCCCGCTTTGGCTCCACCGCCTGCAAGGCGCTCTACAAATGCCTGAGCTGCCAGGAGCCGTTTGACTATTTCAAGCCGTACTGAATCAACCCGCACGGAATGCCAGGCTGCCTGCCGCATTCCCACGGCCCCCTCTTGATCGGAGACCCCCGCATGTCCGCCGTCCGTTTTCACACCCTCACCGTCAAGCGCGTGTGCCCCGAAGCCGCTGGCTCGGTGGCCATCACGCTGGACATTCCGCCCGCGCTGCGCAACGACTTCATGTTCGAGCCCGGCCAGTTCCTCACCCTGCGTACACAGCTGCAAGGCCAGGATGTGCGCCGCAACTACTCCATCAGCAGCCCGCGCAGCCGCCTGAACCGCGATGGCGAGCTGGAAGTGGGCATCCGCCCGGTGGAAGGCGGCCTGTTTTCCAACTGGGCGGCCACCTCTGTTCAGGCGGGCGACAGCCTGCTGGTGATGCCGCCCGATGGCCGCTTCACCAGCAAAAAGCAGCGGGCCATTCACCGCGTGGGCTTTGCTGCGGGTTCGGGCATCACGCCCATTCTCAGCATTGCCGCCACCACGCTGGAAGAGCAGCCCGAGAGCAAGTTCACCCTGGTGTACGGCAACCGCCGCATGGCCAGCGTGATGTTCAACGAAGCCCTGCAAGACCTGAAAGACCGCTACGCCGACCGCTTCACCATGATCCACATCCTGTCGCGCCAGGCGCAGGAGGTGGACTTGCTGCAAGGCCGCATCGACGCGGCCAAGGTGCAGGAGCTGGTGAACACGCTGCTGCCCGCTGCCAGCATGGACGAAGTGTTCATCTGCGGCCCCGAGGCCATGATCACCGCCACCGAAACCGCGCTGCTGGCCGCCGGTGTGCCCGCCAGCCGCGTGTACACCGAACGCTTCACCAGCGGCCCCGACATGGCGGCCAAGGTGCAGGCCGACAGCGATGCCAAAGCCCGCGCCGGTTTGACTGGCAAGCTCATTCAGCTGCGCGTGCTGCTGGACGGCAAAGAACATGCGCTGACCATGGGGCCAGACGAACACGCGCTGGATGCTGCCCTGAACGCCGGGCTGGACTTGCCCTACTCCTGCAAAGGCGGCGTGTGCAGCACCTGCCGCTGCAAGGTGCTGGAAGGCAGCGCCGTGATGGACAAAAACTTCACCCTCGAAGCCGCCGACGTGGCCCAAGGCTTCATACTCAGCTGCCAGGCGCGGGCAACATCGCCCACCCTGTCTTTGAGTTTTGATGAACGTTGACCACACCTGCCCCCCTCCCCACCCCACTGACTGTGCCAGCCAGCACGCCCATGCAAACCGTGCAGGATCGGCTGGCTGACCTGCAACGACAGAGCCGCATCCAGGCCGGCTCGCTGATGGCCACCGTGCTGGGCGATGCCGTGCTGCCGCGCGGCGGACGCATCTGGCTGGGCAGCCTCATCGGGCTGCTGGAGCGCCTGGGCGTGAACGAGCGCCTGGTGCGCACCACCGTGTTCCGCCTGGCCAAAGACGACTGGCTGCTGGCCGAAACCGAAGGCCGCCGCTCCAACTATGTGCTGTCGCCCGTGGGCCGCCGCCGCTTCGACGAGGCTGCCCGCCACATTTACGCCGCACACGCCCCACCGTGGGACAGGCGCTGGCGGCTGGTGAACGTGGTGGGCGACCTGCCCGCCCGCGACCGCGAACGGCTGCGCCGGGCGCTGGTATGGCAGGGCTTTGGCGAGCTGTCGGCCCACACCTTCATCCACCCGATGGCCGATTTGCAAACCTGCTTCGAGGCACTGAAGGCCGAAGGGCTGGCCAGCCTGATGCACCACCTGATGCCACTGCTGGCGGCCAACCCCTGCCTGGACACCTCGGCCACCGATGCCGACCTGGTGCGCCACGCCTGGGATTTGCAGGCCCTGACCGAAGGCTACGATGGCTTCATCCACAGCTACCAGCCCATGCTGGAAGAGCTGGAACAGGCGGGCACCAACCCACCCGATGGAGCCAGCGCCTTCGTGGCCCGCACCTTCCTGATCCACGACTTCCGCCGCCTGCTGCTGCGCGACCCCGAGCTGCCCGCCGTGCTGCTGCCCACCAACTGGGCCGGCCAGACCGCACGCGACCTGTGCCGCGACCTCTATGGCCGCCTGCTGCCCGCCTCCGAAACCTTTCTGGATGCCCACCTGCAACTGGCCAACGGCGATGTACCGATGGCCTCGGCGCTGCTGATGGAGCGCTTCGGGCTGGGCAATCCGCTGGGGTGAGGGGCATTCTTCAGCGGTACACCTCGCGGCGGTTGCCCAACCGCAGCACGCGCACCACCACACGCTGATCCTGAATGTCACAGACGATGCGCCAATCGCCCACACGGTACTTCCAGTAGCTGCCAAGCCGTGCGCCCGACAGTGCCTCACCCAAACTGCGCGGATCATCCAGCGGTGCCAGCCTGTCCCGCAAAAAAGCAACCAACCTGATTTGAACCGGGCGATCCAGCCTCTTGAGTTCTTTCAGCGCATCTGGATCGAACTCAATTTGCCAGGCCAAGCTCGCGCTCCACATCGCTCAAGGGGATGGTCTTGCGGTTTTGGCGTGCGCGGGCCTCTGCAAGGTAAAAATCCTCCAGGTCGTCCAGATGCTCCAAGATTGCCTCGCGGGCCAATGCGGTTTTGGTGCGACCAGTTTCTTGGGTCAGCCGATTCAGACGGGCTTCAATGTCAGGGGTCAAGCGGATTGCGAGCATGGCGGGTTCCTTTTTGCTATACAAGCATATCGGACTGTGCGATTCGTTTTGTTGGGGATGAGTCCTTCCAGCAATTCTCATTTTGAAAACGGCGGGGGCGATGCGTCGGACATGACCGCCTGGCCTGCGGTCTATCAGTCAATCAGCAGGTCTGTCAGGGTTGAGTAACGCTGCTTCACCCTGCGCCCGTTCAAGGGGTGAGCCGTCCTCCGCACACTGCGAGCAGAGATTGT
>CALMMY010000515.1 GCA_937868695.1 uncultured Comamonadaceae bacterium | reverse complement strand
CGCTGGAGGGCTACAGCGGCCTGGCCCAGATGCCGGTGATCGTTCACTGAACGCACCTGCCCAGCCCAAAGCCGACCCACCGAGGTCGGTTTTTTTATCGCGCACACCAACCGGAGCGCACGCAAAAAACCCGGTCAGGCAAAAGGGCCGACCGGGCGAGAAATGCTGCACCCGAAGGATGGAGGTGCAGTCAGGAGAGCCTCATCGGCTCACTTGAACGGGGTGGGACGTGGTGTGCTGTCCGATGACGGGGGCAGGATAGGCAGGCGGAAGACAGGTTGCTCGCCCGTGAGGGTCTTGAGGAAGGCCACGATCTGCTCGTTTTCGGCATTGGTGAACTTCTTGCCCAATTGCAAACGCCCCATCACATCCACGGCCTGGGCCAGCGTGTCAGATGCCCCATCGTGAAAGTAGGGGTAAGTCAGCTCGACGTTGCGCAGTGTGGGCACTTTGTAGTTGAAGCGGTCGGCATCTTTTCCGGTCACAGCCGAACGGCCTTCGACATTTTTGGTGTTGCCTTTGTAGGCCTCCACCACACCCATTTTCTGGAACGAATTGCCACCCAGGTTGGGGCCGTTGTGGCAGGCCACGCAACCGCTTTCATTGAACAGCCTGTAGCCGGCCAATTCGTCCTTGTTCAGCGCAGCCTTGTTGCCCAGCAAGTATTGGTCGAATTTCGAGTTTGGCGTAACCAGGGTTTTTTCAAACTCAGCAATCGCTTCGGTCACCTGGTCGATATCGGGTTTGTCTTTGCCAAACACCAGTTTGAATTCGCGCACATAGGCAGGAATGGATGCCAGCATGTCGATGGCGAGCGTGTGGCTGAACGCCATTTCACCTGGGTTGGCAATGGGGCCACCCGCCTGTGCCTTAAGGTCAGCCGCACGGCCATCCCAGAACTGGGCCAGATTCAAACTGGAATTGAGCACCGTGGGTGAGTTGATGGGGCCTTGCTGCCACTTGTCACCGATGGAGGTTCGGATGTTGTCCGTGCCCCCCATGCTCAGGTTGTGGCATGAGTTGCAGGAAATGAAACCAGACTTGGACAGGCGAGGATCGAAATACAGTTTCTTGCCCAGTTCCACCTTGCCCAGGTCAACGGACTTGGGTGGCGCAATGGGTGCGTACAACTGGTCAAACTGCTGGGCAACGGCCACCCCACCTGCCAGCAATGTGGCGGCAGACACCACGGCCACAGAAACGATAGAGCGGGTGAACGAAAGTCTTGCAGACATCGTGGTTCTCCTTTTGATCATGCAAAAGTCCCCAAGGCCCAAAAGGCAACATCGCATCACGAACAGCCTCAGACGACGAATTGAATTCTTATTTTTTTCTTAAAAGTTCAAGTTGATTTGCATCAAATCGTTCAAAAATCACGGTAGCAACTGCCTCTGTTGTGACATTGCCACTTTTTCCCCGGATTGAACACACAACAGTCTTGCAACGGCTGTCGGCTCGGGATGGACATTGGCGGCAGACACCCGGCAACCGAGGGGATCACCGGGGCGCAACACGCTGGTGCTCAGTCTTCCAGCATGGCACGCAGCATCCAGGCAGCCTGCTCATGCACCGTCAGGCGCTGCACCAGCACATCGGCGGTGGGCTCGTCGCTGGCCTGCTCCACCACGGGAAACAGGCTGCGGGCGGTGCGGGCCACGGCTTCGTGACCTTCGGCCAGGATGCGCACCATCTCCATGGCCCTGGGGGGCGTGGCGGGCGCGTCGGGCAGCGAGCTGAGCTGGCCAAACTGGGCGTAGGAGCCGGGAGCCACATGGCCCAGCGAGCGGATGCGCTCGGCAATCGGATCCACCGCGTTCCACAGCTCGGTGTACTGCGCCATGAACATGGCGTGCAGGCTGTTGAACATGGGGCCAGTCACGTTCCAGTGGAAGTTGTGCGTGGTCAGGTACAGGGTGTAGGTGTCGGCCAGCAAGTGGCTCAGGCCCTTGGCAATGGCGGCACGGTCTTCGGCGCTGATGCCGATGTTCATGCCAGTGTGGCCCACGGCTGCGGTGGCTGGTCTGGCTTTGGCAGCCTTGGCAGAGGTCTTGGTGGATGTCGCGGGTGCGGATTTCGTGGCCATGTGTTTCTCCTTGGCGTTGTTGAATATGTGCAAAGTTTAAGCAGCACCCACGCTTTTTTAGCCCTGTAGGCACGGCTGTTTTGGCTATCTCGGTCATTGGGAAATTCAATCCACGCCACACCGGTGTGTCCATATACTGCCCTTCACCCCATCACCGGAGACACACATGCACACCACCTCTTCTTCCACC
>CALMMY010000514.1 GCA_937868695.1 uncultured Comamonadaceae bacterium | reverse complement strand
CTGTCGCGGTGGCTGAAGATGCGTTCCTTGGCGCGGGCCTTTTCTTCGTCGCGGCGGGCTCCGCCGATCAGCGCGTCGAAGCGGAATTCTTCAATCGACTCCAGCAGCGTGACCGACTGGTGGACGTTGCGGCTCTCGCCGGGGTGGGCCAGGCGCACCGTGCCACGGGCCATCGAATCTTCGACGCTGCGCACAATCAATTCGGCACCCAGCTCCTGGGCGCGGAAGTCGCGGAAATCGGTCACTTCGGGGAAGTTGTGGCCGGTGTCGATCATCAGCAGCGGGTAGGGCAGACCGCCGCCTTCCGACTTTTTGCCGAACGCCTTTTCGGCGCACTTCAGCATCACCAGCGAATCTTTGCCACCCGAAAACAGCAGGGCGGGGCGTTCGAAGGTGGCGGCCACCTCGCGCAGGATGAAGATGGTTTCTTCTTCCAGTGCGTCAAGGTGCGAGTTGTTCAGGTGGTGTTCGCTCATGGTGGCGTGGTCTTGAGTGTGTTCTGGGGATTGAGCGTGGGCGCTTGCAGTGGCCAGCAGGGCTTCGGGTGTGCGGGCGTTCATGCGGCGGCTCCGGTGGGTTTTTTGACGTGCAGGCCGCATTCCTTGGCGGCTTCGTCTTCCCACCACCAGCGGCCAGCGCGGAAATCTTCGCCCAGGCTGATGGCGCGGGTGCAGGGCGCACAGCCGATGCTGGGGTAAAACCGGTCGTGCAGCGGGTTGTAGTCCACTGCGTTGGAGGCGATGTAGTGCCACACATCGCCCCAGGTCCAGTTGGCCAGGGGGTTGAGCTTGAGTCGGCCTGTGCTCGCCTGCTCGCTGGTGTCAGTCAGCGGCACATCGGCACGGGCATTGGACTGCTCGCGGCGCAACCCGGTGATCCAAGCGGCTTTGCCAGCCAGCGCACGGGCCAGTGGCTCCATCTTGCGGATGCCACAGCAGGCTTTGCGCAGCTCAATGCTTTTGTACATGGCCTCGTTGCCTTCACGGGCCACAAACTGGATCACGGCTTCGGAACTTGGCTGATAAACCGTCACCGGTGCCTGGCTGGATTGCACAGTGCGCTCCAGCAATGAGAGCGTTTCATCGTGAAGGGCACCCGTTTCCAGCACAAACACCGGAATGCCCAGGCCCAGGCTGTTGATGATGTGGGTGATGACCACATCTTCCGCCCCCAGGCTGCTGGCCTGGGTGATGGTGAACTGGCCGTCGCGCTTGAACTGCACGGCAGCCTGCGCCAGCAGAGCCTGAGTCTCAGCCAGTTTGGCGGTGTAGGTGGACGAAGCCCTGGCATTCAGCCGGGTGGCTGGCACGGGCTGCGGCGTGAAGCCGGAAGCCTGGCCGGGCAGGGCTGACACGCTGTCGGTTTGCTGATCGTTGCTCATGCGGTCACCTCGTTGCCAGATGCGGTGACAGACTCTGCCGCCCTGAAATGGGGTGCGACGTTGACCGCATCGCCCTGGTAAAAGCCAGGGAACTGGGCCAGCAACTTTTCGCCGTGGGCCAGGTTCTGGTCGGCACGCAGCACGGCCTGTGTGAAGCCGGTGCGCTTCATCTGCAACAGCTGGTCGATCAGCACATCCCCGGTGGCACGGATGTCGCCCCGGAAGCCCAGGCGGCGGCGCAGCAGGAAGGCCTGGCTGAACGCACGGCCATCGCTGAACTTTGGAAAGTGCAGATCTACACGGTCAATGCCATCCAGGTTCAACTCTCTGGGGTCGGCATCATTGGCCAGGCTGAAGGATTTTTCTGCTGAATCGGGCTTCTCTGTACCTGATTCAATTGAATTGTTTGCTATTAATTTCATGATGTTGCCTTCTGGTTCAGCGGTGTCATGCATCGATGTCGCGGACAGCCTGGACATGCGCGAGGTGGCGGGCATGGCCGACTTCGGCCAGTGTGGACGGCTCGGGCGAACGGGCCGTGGTGTGGCGAACGCCGTTGGCCGCCGTCTTGAAGGTGTCGAAACCCACACGGCGCAGCGTGGTGATGAAGGTTTCGCCAGCTGTGCGCTGTGCCAGGTAGGTATCGAGCACGGCCTCGATCACATCCACCACCTCGTCGGCAGCGAACGATGGGCCCACCACCTTGCCGGGGCCAGCCTGGCCGCTGAGGGCCGAGCCATCGGAGCCGCCCAGTGTGATCTGGTACCACTCCTGGCCGTCCTTGTCCACGCCCAGAATGCCGATGTGGCCGCTGTGGTGGTGGCCGCAAGAGTTGATGCAGCCGCTGATGTGCAGGTCGATTTCGCCCAGATCATGCAGCTCATCCAGATCCTGGTAGCGCTCTGAGATCGCAGCGGCCACCGGAATGGAGCGGGCATTGGCCAGGGCGCAGTAATCGCCGCCGGGGCAGGCAATCATGTCGGTCAGCAGGCGGACGTTGGACTTGGCCAGTCCGAGTTCGCGTGCGGCCTGCCACAGTGCGGGCAGTTGGTCGGCACGTACCCAGGGCAGCAGCAGGTTCTGGTCGTGGGTCACGCGAACTTCACCGGCGCTGAAGCGGTCGGCCAGATCGGCTGCACGGAACAGCTGCTCGGCTGTGGCATCACCGGGGGCCAGGCCCAGGCGCTTGAAGCTGAGCGTTACCGCCCGCAGTTCGGGGTTTTTGTGTGCAGCCACGTTCTGCTTCAGCCAGCGGGCGTATTCCGTTGCGTCTTCGGTGCCGACGGGTGCTGCGTCACTGCTTGCGGCACTGGTCAGTGCGGGGGCCGCAAAGCAGGCGCTCACACGGTTCAGCTCTGCCTGGGGGATGGTGTGGGGCGCACCGTCTTTTTCCAGGATGTCGCGGTATTCCTGCTCCACCTCGTCAAAGTACCTCTGGCCTTCGGCTTTCACCAGAATCTTGATGCGGGCCTTGTACATGTTGTCGCGGCGGCCCCAGCGGTTGTAGACGCGGATCACGGCTTCCAGGTAATTCATGATCTGGTTCCAGGGCAGGAACTCGCGGATCACGCTGGCCACCACCGGCGTGCGGCCCATGCCGCCGCCCACCAGCACCCTGAAACCCACTTCACCCTCGGCATTGCGCACCACTTGCAGGCCCACATCGTGCCAGGGGGTGGCCGCGCGGTCTTCGCTGGCACCGTGGATGGCAATCTTGAACTTGCGCGGCAAAAAGGCGAACTCGGGGTGCAGCGTGCTCCACTGGCGGATCAGTTCGGCATAGGGGCGGGGATCGACCACTTCATCCACCGCAATGCCGGCGCGCTCGTCGCTGGTGGTGTTGCGGATGCAGTTGCCGCTGGTCTGGATGCCGTGCAGGTTGACCGTGGCCAGCAGTTCCATCACATCCGCGCTTTTGTCCAGCGGAATCCAGTTGAACTGCACGTTCTGGCGGGTGGTGAAGTGGCCGCAGCCCGCAGTCAGGCGGGGGGCGGGAGCCGTGCCAATCTGGTCTTGCTTGGCTTGGGCCTGGGCCAGCAGCTCAGGGCTGGGCCGGTCAAAGTCGCGGGCGATGGTGGCCAGCACGCGCAGCTGCGCGCTGTTCAGCTCGCCGTAGGGCACGGCCACGCGCAGCATGGGCGCATAGCGTTGCACATACCAGCCGTTTTGCAGGCGCAGGGGGCGGAACTCGTCGTCGCCCAGCGTGCCTGCCAGGTTGCGTTCGAGCTGGTCGCGGTATTGCGCGGCCCGTGTGCGGACAAACGCTTGGTCAAATTCGGTGTACTGGTACATGGCAGATCAAAGCAATGGAACTTGAAAACAGAAAAAAGGTGCCCAATGGCGCGTTGCGCCAGTGAAAGGCGGTAAAGAAGGGGTGATCAGAAGATGGTCACACCATCACCAGCTTGGTGCCGGCCCAGGCCAGCAGCACAGACAGGATGGAGCGGATGACCCGGTCGGGCGTGTGGCGCATCAGCCGCGAACCCAGCCAGATGCCGGGCAGCGAGCCAGCCAGCAGCTTGGCCAGCAGCGGCCAATCGACTGAACCCAGCGATGCGTGGCCCATGCCCGCCACCAGTGTCAGCGGCACGGCATAGGCAATGTCGGCAGCCACGATGCGGTGCAGTGGCAGCAGGGGGAACAGAACCAGCAGCACCGTCACGCCGATGGCACCGGCACCCACCGAAGTGAGTGTCACCAGCGTGCCGATGACTGCGCCGAACAGCAGCGGCAGCGACCAGTGGCGGGCCTGCATGGCGGCCAGTTCCTCGCCGTGGGCCAGGCTGCGGGGCAACTGCTTGCCGCGCACGGCCTTGTACAGCATGGCGGCTGCGGTCAGCAGCAGGGCCATGCCCAGCGTGGTGGTCATGAGTTTTTGAACTTCGGGGCTGGCTGGCCCCAGGCGGTGCAGTACCGCCAGCGTGATGAGCGAGGCTGGGATGCTGCCCGCGCACAGCTGCCCCACCACCCGCCAGGGCACCAGGCGCTGGCGGGCCAGGCTGAGCGTGCCGCCCATCTTGGTGAAGGCCGCAAACAGCAGATCGGTGCCCACCGCCATGTAAGGCTTGATACCGAAAAAGAAAATGAGGATCGGTGTCATCAGCGAGCCACCACCCACCCCGGTCAGACCGATGATGAGGCCCACAGCAAACCCGGCCAGAATGAAAGCAATGTCGTGCATGGAGTGGGACTGTAGGCACGAATCCTCATAACACAAACTATTTTTTCATCATTCACATATGCTTTAAATTGTCTAAAGGGTGTTTGCGCTGAATGCCCTATTGATTCGCGCACGCCATGCGTTAGGATTTGATGATGGTGACCCAGTCCAACTCTCCCGACCCTGTGCAACCTGGTGGCGGTGCTGCCGCGCCTGCTGTGGACGGTACCTTGCCCGAATCTGCTGTGGAAATCGATTTCAACCTTGATTTCGATCCCTTGCAGACCCAGCCGGGGGAGCTGCCGGTGTCTTCGGCTGCTTCGGAATCGATTGGTTTGCGCACCCAGCCCTCGTTGCGCACCCAATCGCGTTCACGCCAAGGGCCGCGTGTGCTGGTGGTGAGTGCGGATGCGGAAGAGCGTATTTACTTGAGGGCGCGTCTGGCCATTGCGGGCTTGGTCTGGCTGGATGAGGCCACCACCACCACGCAGGCCATATCGGCCATGTCTGACGATGCGCATCTGCTGGTGTTCATCAATCTCGACTCGCCAGCGATTGACGGCATGGCGTTGGCAAAATTCCTGCTTGAACGTCACCCCAAGGCCAAGCCCGTGGCCACCACACTGGAGCCGCAGCAAATCAAAAGCTGGAATCCCATCAGAAATGGTGGCCCAACCCATTTGCATCAGCAGGCACAGGCCGCTGGTTTCCACGATGTGTTGACCAAGCCATTCAAGGTCAAGGATGTGTTGCAAGTTCTGGGGCGTGTGACGGTGAAGGGACGCTGATCAGCCCGATTTCCGGCTTGCTTTCAAGGCAAAGCGTGCAGGATCAAGGGCATCGGCCAGTTTTTTCTCGACAGGCAAGGGTTCGCCCAACATGCGGGCCACCAGCAACTCCGCCCCCAGCGCAGATAGCGTGAGTCCGCGTGAGCCCAATGCGCAGAACGTCCACAGCCCCGCAACCCTCTGTACCGCTGCCAGTGCAGTGCTGGGTCTGAGTTGCCCAGGGGCGGGTACGCCACCCACCATCGGCAGCCTGTCCAGGGATGCACAGCGCACCTCGGCCCAGTTCAGCAACTCACCCGCTTGCGCCTGCTGTTGCAGCCGGGCATGCGCCTGGGGCAGCATGGCTTGCAGGCTGGCGGCGTTGCGCTGCTGGGCGGCCAGCGTGATTTCGCGGTTGTTCTGGCCCCGTTCGTAGGTGGAGCCCATGGTCCACAGCCGGGGGGCGGTGGGGTGCAGGCTGTCTTCGTAACAGGGCACGTACACACCGTGGTCGCGCAGGGTATGCGGGGCCAGCGGTTGGCCGTGCAGCGGTGCGAAGGTCATCTGGCCTTTGACGGCACGCAGCGGCTCGGCCAGCGTCATGCCCGCCATGTGCGGAGCCAGCAGGGCCGCGCTGTCGTAGGCGGCGGTCACCACCACATGCGGGGCACTGGCCAGCACCCGGCCATCGGCATCCAGTGCCTGCCAATGCACCCTGGCCGCTGTGCTGCCTGCGCCGGTCTGGTTGAGTTCAACTTGTTCCAGCCTGGCCACCGGGCATTGCCAGTGCGTGGTGAGCAGGCCGCTGGCCTGGGCCTGTGTCAGCCAGGCCTGTACCAGCGCCGCCGGGCGCACCATGGCGGCGGGCAGTCGCGGCACGGCGGCAAAGTCCGGTGGGGAGGCGGCAGCCGCTTCGTCAACAGTGCCGCCCACCTCTGATCCTTCTTCATCGGCCCGCAGGTTGCTGACCCAGGTGGTCTGCCAGCCCTGGCCCTGGGGCACGCTGGCGGCCAGCTCGCGCAGGTGCATGGCCATGCCTGCGCGTGACAGGATGGACAACACCGTGGGCTGCGCGGTGGCGTGCTCGCTCAGCATGCCCACGGGCAAGGCCGAGGCACCGCCTGCCGGGTAGGCATGCCGATCCAGCAGATCGACGCGCCAGCCCCGGCGTGTGAGGCTGGCACACACCGCAGCACCGGCCAGCCCGGCACCGATTACCAGCGCATGCCGCTGTTCGGCGGGCGGTGCGGGTACGGGGGCCGCTACCGGCCAGCGTGGCAGGTAACGCGCCTGCCAGCCGCAGTGGGGTGTGTTGGTGTGATCGCCGTCTGCGTGTGTGGTGTCATGTGTGTCACGTGCGTCACGTGCAGCAGCCGCCACAAAACCCGCCTGTGCCCAGTCGGTCGCGCCGATGGACAGATGGCCCTGGTGATCCATGCCGCCTGCCGCAACGGACGGGGCAGTGGGCTGGTCTGCCAGCCACAGCGTGGCACCGTGTGCGCAGTGGCGTGCCAGTGTGCGGGCCAGCCGCATGGCGGTCTGGGCCGAGTCAGCGGGGTACACATCGGCATCCACCCACAGCCGGGTGGCCTGGCAGTGCAGGGCCGCGATGGTGTCGGCGTGGCTGCCGATGCACAGCGTCAGCGTCCAGTGCCGCCACTGAAGGCGGTGAAAACCGGCGGGGAGGTCGGCGGGCCAGGCTGAAGGGCGGTGGACGGTGGCCAGTGCGTTCAGCCAGGCCGGTGCATCGGCTGGCTGAACCAGCAGCACCAGATGGTTCATCAGTGGTGCTGCGGGGGAGGGTGTCCGGAGGCTGACCAGGTGGGCCAGCAGCCCTGCCGGACTCGCCCCCACCAGTGCCAGTACGGTGGAGGCGGTGTTGTCGGTCAGGGGCATGGGGTGGTACTACCTGGCAGTGAGCCTGTGAAAGCAGCCCGGCAGGGGCCGGGCGGGATGCGCCTGGGGGGCGACTCAGGCGGTGGGGGGAACGTAGCCTTGCACCACGTCGGCACCGGCACCGAAGAAATAGTTTTCCATCTGGCGGGCCAGGTACTGGCGGGCACGGGCATCGGCCAGGTTCAGGCGGTTTTCATTCACCAGCATGGTCTGGTGCTTCAGCCAGCCTGCCCAGGCTTCCTTGCTGACGCTTTCCCACAGGCGTTTGCCCAGTTCGCCGGGGTAGGGCGGAAAGTCCAGACCATCGGCTTCTTTGCCCAGTTTGATGCAGTTGACGGTGCGTGCCATGTCGAAGAGTCCTTGGGGTTGGTTCAGAAAAGGAAGCGATGGTAGCTTCACTGCTCGACGAAAGCGCGTTCGACCACATAGTCTCCGGGGGAGGTGGTGCTGCCTTCCACAAAGCCCCGCGCTTCGAGAATGTGCTTGATGTCTTTGTTCAGGCCGGGGCTGCCGCAGATCATGATGCGGTCATTCACCGGATCGATTTTGGGCAGGCCCAGATCGGCTTCGAGCTTGCCGGTTTCAATCAGCGTGGTGATGCGGCCCTGGTTGCGGAAGGGTTCGCGCGTCACGGTGGGGTAGTACAGCAGCTGCTGGCTGATCATTTCGCCCAGAAACTCGTGCTCGGGCAGTTCGTTCTGAATGTAGTCGTGGTAGGCCAGCTCTTTGACTTCGCGCACACCGTGTACCAGGATGACTTTCTCGAAGCGCTCGTAGGTGGCCGGGTCGCGGATGATGCACATGAACGGAGCCAGCCCGGTGCCGCTGCCCAGCAGGTACAGGTTCTTGGCGGGCAGCAGGTAGTCGATCAGCAGCGTGCCGGTGGGCTTTTTGCCGACCACAATCTTGTCGCCCACCTGGATGTGTTGCAGCTTGGAGGTCAGCGGGCCGTCCTGCACCTTGATGCTCAGGAACTCCAGGTGTTCTTCGTAGTTGGCACTCACGATGCTGTAGGCACGCAGCAGGGGTTTGCCGTTGTCCTGGCGCAGCCCGATCATGGTGAAGTGGCCGTTTGAGAAGCGCAAGGCCTGGTCACGGGTGGTGGTGAAGCTGAACAGGCGGTCTGTCCAGTGGTGAACACTCAATACGGTTTCGTCCAGAAATGCGCTCATAGCAGGCCTTGGCAGTGACTCTCGGGTTAAAAAAGCTGTGAGTGTAAGTTGTGAGCGCAAGGGTTTTCCAGGGTGAATGTGGAACCAAGGTCACCGACAGGGTGTCCATCGCCCCGGTTGCCTGCACGACAATGCGGGTTTTTTCCCCGCCGCAGGTGTACTGGCGGGTGGTTTCACAAGGACAACAAAGTGGTTTCTGTCTTGAATCTGGTCTGGATGTGGTTGCAAACACGGCCCCGCACGGTGCTGGCTGCGGTGGCGGCGTTGTGCGTGGGCTTGCTGTCTTTTGGCATGTATTTGCAGCATGTGGTGGGGCTGGAGCCGTGCCCCATGTGCATCGTGCAGCGTTACACCCTGGTGCTGGTGGCACTGGTGGCCGTGGTGGGCGCTGTGGTGGGGAAGCACCCCACCGGGCGGGCGGTGGCCGCTGGTCTGATGCTGCTGCTGGCCGGGTTTGGTGCCGTCACGGCGGCCAACCAGAGCTGGTTGCAGTGGTATCCGCCTGAGTTCTCCAGCTGCGGGCGCGATTTTTACGGAATGATCGAAACCTTTCCTTTGCAGCGCGTCATTCCCATGCTGTTCAAAGGCAGTGGCGACTGCTCGGCGGTGGACTGGACTTTCCTCACCCTGACCATTGCCAACTGGTCGTTCCTGAACTTCTGCCTCATCGCCACGGTTGCCATTGGCCTGCTGGCTGCCTGGTGGCAGGGCAGAAAAGCCGCGCTCCCTGCCTGACCGCCCAATCTCCTGAAAACAAAAAAGGCGCAGCTGAAAAGCTGCGCCCGTCCGGTTTCAGAGCCTGTTCTGGTTACAGAATGGCCCCGCCTGGTTGTTCACCACGTTCGTACACCACATGGGCGCGGCCCACCAGCAGGGTGTCGAGCGTGCCGATGTTGTCGGTGTTTTTGTTGGTGTAGGGCAGCTTTTGCAGCACGTAGCGCATGGCGTTCAGGCGAGCGCGCTTCTTGCAATCGCTCTTGATCACGGTCCAGGGCGCATCGGCGGTGTCGGTTTCAAAGAACATCGCTTCCTTGGCCTTGGTGTAGTCCTCCCACTTGTCCAGTGAGGCCAAGTCAATGGGGCTGAGCTTCCACTGCTTCAGGGGGTGGGCTTCGCGTTCCTTGAAGCGGCGGCGCTGCTCCTTGCGGCTGACCGAGAACCAGAACTTGATCAGATGCACACCGCTGCGCACCAGCTGGCGCTCAAACTGCGGTGCCTGGCGCATGAATTCCTGGTACTCCTCGTCAGTGCAGAAGCCCATCACACGCTCCACACCGGCGCGGTTGTACCAGCTGCGGTCAAACAGCACAATTTCACCGGCGGTGGGCAGGTGCTGCACATACCGCTGGAAGTACCACTGGCCGCGTTCCACTTCAGTGGGCTTTTCCAGGGCCACCACGCTGGCACCGCGTGGGTTCAGGTGCTCCATGAAACGCTTGATGGCACCACCCTTGCCCGCCGCATCGCGGCCTTCGAACAGGATGATGATGCGCTGGCCGGTTTCCTTGGCCCAGGCTTGCAGCTTGAGCAGCTCAACTTGCAGCAGGTACTTCTGCTGCTCGTAGGTTTTGCGTGACAGCAGGTTTTTGTAGGGGTACTCGCCGCTGCGCCAGTTGGCGGCCAGTTCCTCGTCGGGCTTGGCTTCATTGCGGGCACGCTTGCGCTGTTCGCTGATGCGTTCTTTGAGCAGGGCACGGATGGCTTTGGCATCGTCCGGTGCGGCTCCTTCCAGAATGGCCTTCAGCGCAGCCGCTTTCTTCTCGGGATTTTGCCCCTCTTTTTCAATGATGTTGGACACGGCGGCCAGTTTGGAAACCTGGGCCTTTTCAACCGCACGTTTGACGGTGGCCTGGCGCAGCTTGGCCGGTTGCAGTGTGCCCAGGGTGTCGCCATCGCTGGCCTTGCGCGGTGCTTCCCCGGCTGGCAGCGCGGGCTCTGCGGGCTTGGCTGCGGGCGTGCTGACTTTGGCTGTGGCGGCTACGCTGGTTTTGCGTGCAGCAGGGCGGCGTGCGGGAGCGGCTTTGGCACCAGTCTGGGAGGCAGAAGTCGGTGCGGCGGCGCGGGTTGCCGGGGAGGAATCGGCTTGCAGAGAGTCTGGGGCCGAGGTGTTGACTTCTGGTGCTTGCGTCATGTGGTGGGGTTCCTGTCAAAAAAATGTAATCGATCAGTATCGGCACGCAGCCCTTTCGGGTATTTGACATTTGTCAAACAAGCTTCTGCGGTTTCCGCATACTTGCGGCGGGTTTTCCGGGGGGGATTTTTGAGCCCCGTTCGTCCGCCTCACCCCAGACGCTTGACCATCACCACGCTCTTGCGGTTCCAGTTGTACTTGCGCTTGCGGGCTTCGGGCAGCCAGTCCGGGTCCACCTGCTGG
>CALMMY010000513.1 GCA_937868695.1 uncultured Comamonadaceae bacterium | reverse complement strand
AACGTGGCCGAGAAAAACAGGTTCTGCCGCCGGGCGGGCAGCAGGCGGGCGATGTCGGCCCATTCGTCGGCAAAGCCCATGTCCAGCAGGCGGTCGGCTTCGTCCAGCACCAGGGTGCGGATGCCCGACAGCGTGAGGGCGTTGCGGTGCAGCAGATCCAGCAGGCGGCCCGGCGTGGCCACCACCACATCGGTGCCGCCGCGCAAACCCATCATCTGCGGGTTGATGGACACGCCGCCGAACACCACCGTCACCTTCACGGCCTGGGGCAGGCGGTTGGCCACATCGCGGAAGGTGGCCCCCACCTGCACCGCCAGCTCGCGCGTGGGCACCAGCACCAGCACCTGGGCGGTGCGTGGTGGTACGTAGCCGACGGACTGGCGCAGCCGCTGCGGGCCTGCATGGTTGGGTGCCGGGGCGGCAACGGGCAAGGCATCGGCCAGCGTTTGCAGCAGGGGCAGCGCAAAGGCCGCTGTTTTGCCTGAGCCGGTGGGGGCGCAGCCCAGCACATCGTGCCCGGCCAGGATGGCCGGAATGGCCTGGGCCTGGATGGCGGTGGGGCTGCGGTAGCCTTTGGCGGCCATCGCTTGCAATACGTCAGGCCGCAGGCCGGTGGAGGTAAAGGGCATGTTGGTGTCAGTTCACGCCCTTGGGCGGGCGAATTGGGGGTAAGGCTGTCCCGTCCGGGGAGAGTGCGTGGTCTGCATTCTCTGGGTTGAGGGGGGTGGTTTCAAACCGGAAGCGGTCTGTGCAGGGGTGCAGGTGGCTTTGGCCAGCCGCAGAGTGTACGCAGCCCCCACCATGCCCCACAGCCACCCGCTCATAATCGCCCGCTCAGCGTCACTGGTGCGCGGCGGCACACATGCGCCGGTCACGCAGGCTGGCCCCCACGGGCCACGCCCTGCCAGTGCCGCATCGCTTCATCCATTTCCAAGGTCACCGTGAGAAAAACTTACCCCCTGCGCCCAGAAGGCAAACACCCCGACCGCGTGCTCGATGCCGTGAAGCACGACATCCGCAAGTACATGAAGCGCGAGCGCCGCGACCCCCTGCCCGAAGGCGCAGACTTTTGGGACTTTGACTGCCGCTTCGGCCCCGACAAGGACAGCGCCGAGGTGCTGCATGTGGGCGCACTGATCGCCGCGCTGGATACGCTGGCCCAGTCGGGCGCGGCTACCTGCTATGTGGAACTGCTGGCCAAGCCCGGCCACCGCCAGCGCCGCCCTGCCGGGGCCGTTGCCGAGGCTGGGGCTTCTGGCACGGATGCCGCATGAGCACCGCCTTGCTGGATGCCATTGAGTTCACCGCAGGCGCACAGCCTGGCGTGCCGCCTGTGGCCAGCATCGTGGTGCTGCATGGTCTGGGTGCCGATGGCAACGACTTTGTGCCCATCGCGCAAGAGCTGGATCTGAGTGCCATTGGCCCGGTGCGCTTCGTGTTTCCGCATGCGCCGGTGCGCCCGGTCACGCTCAACGGCGGCTACGCCATGCGCGCCTGGTACGACTTGTATCCGCCCAGCACCGTGCCCGGTGTGCCACGGCGTGAAGACGCGCCGGGTTTGCGTGCTGCCTGCCAGCAGGTGCAGGCCTTGCTGGATCGCGAAGCTGCTCTGGGCGTGCCACCAGAGCGCACCGTGCTGATGGGTTTTTCGCAAGGCTGCGCGATGGCGCTGATGGCGGGCCTGCGTGCGCCGCAGCGGCTGGCCGGTCTGGTGGGCCTGTCGGGCTACCTGCCCCTGGCCCCCACCACCGCTGCCGAGCGCAGCACCGCCAACCTGGCCACACCCATTTTCATGGCCCACGGCCTGCACGACACCGTGGTGGTGCCCGAGCGCGGCAGCACCAGCCGCGACCTGCTGCGTGGCCTGGGCCACCAGGTGGACTGGCACGCCTACCCGATGGAACATTCCGTGTGCATGGAAGAGGTGGCTGACCTCAACCGCTGGCTGCTGGCTGTGCTGAGCACGCCTGGTGCGGGCGGTGCAGTGGAAGCATGACCCTGCTGTCTCAGGTGACATGAATCCTCTGATAGGGGGTGGAGTATGGGGGCTTAAAATAGCGCTGGCCAGTATCCTCTGGCTTAAATATGGAGAAAGCACCTTGAAATCCAAATTGACCCAAGCTGTGTCCAGCCGCCGCGTGTTCATGATGCAAGTCGCCGCCGTTTCCGGCGTGATGGGTGGCCTGACCGCCGCTCACGCTGCCGACATGGTGAAAGAGGACGATGCCCAAGCCAAGAGCCTGGCTTATGTGGCCGATGCCACCAAGTCCAAGCACGCCAAGTACGCCGCAGGTGCGGCTTGCAGCAACTGCGCCCTGTACCAAGGCAAGGCTGGCGACGCTGCCGGCGGTTGCGGCATTTTCCCCGGCAAGCACGTGGCCGGCAAAGGCTGGTGTTCTGCCTACGCCAAAAAGGCCTGATCAGGTCTGCCCGCAGTCAACCGCACTGGTTGACTGCACCAACAAAAAGGCCAGCCGGGCACAACCTGGCTGGCCTTTTTGTTGGGTGGCGCTGTGTGCGCTGCGTGTCAGCCCTTGCGCCGGGCGCGCTGCTTGCCGTGCTTGTGTGCCCAGGCGCGGGGCAGCTTGCCACCCAGGGCCAGCGCAGGGCGGGCGGCGGATGAGGCCGCCAGAATGAACGGGGCATACGCCTTGTCGGCCCCCATGATGTGGTTGATCAGCCAGTTTTTCAGCAGATCAAGGGTGGCAATGCCAATGTCTTTGCCTTCTTCGTGGTCGTGAATCAGTCCCATCACCTGCGCGGTAAAGCGGTCGTGCAGGGCACGGTGGGCATCGGCATGGGGGTAGCGCACCCGTTCGAACAGCGATTCTTCGCCCACAAAGTGGTTGACCGTGTAGTCCATCAGGCCGTGCAGTGTGTCGGCCACCACCGCGTGGCTGGGTGCGGGTTTGCTCAGTTCATCGTGCAGGCGGTTGGTGGCATCGACCAGCCAGTGGTGCTCGTGGTCAATGTGGGGCAAGCCGACAGACAGCTCGTCTGTCCAGATCATGAAGGTCATGTGTCGATTCCTGGTGATGAATGTGTGGTCAGCGCCTTGGGCGCAAGCAGGGCTATTTTAATTTTATTGGTACAAAAAAATACGCCCTCCGCGCTTTTTCTTGCTGGGTAATCAGCTATTGAATAAGGACTGATTGGATTGAATTTCAGGAGCGGGCAGGGCAGTTTGCAATGGATCAAAACCGCTGAATCATGGTGTTTGTCGGTGGTGGGCCACCGCACCGCAGTGGCCACCCCATAATCAAACCCGTGCTTCCTCACAGCACTTTGCCACACCGCCATGCCAGGGCGGCCAGACATTTTTCACCACACAGCAACAGGAGATGACATGGGCCAGATGATCGAATTCCAGCGTCCTGACGGACAGACCGCCAAAGGCTACCTTGCCGAAGCCGCCAACCCGGTGGGTGCGGTGGTGGTGATCCAGGAATGGTGGGGCCTGAACGACCAGATCCGGGGCGTGGCCCAGCGGTTTGCGTCCGCCGGTTTTACGGCACTCGTGCCCGATCTGTACCGGGGCCAATCCACTGTGGAGGCCGAAGAAGCCCACCACCTGATGACGGGGCTGAACTTTGGCGATGCTGCATCGCAAGACATTGCCGGTGCCGTGCAGGCCCTCAAGGCCCGCCAGATTGGCAGCGGCAAGGTGGGCATCACCGGCTACTGCATGGGCGGCGCACTCACCGTGCTGGCCACCACCATGGTGCCCGAGGCCGATGCCGCCGTGGTGTGGTACGGCCTGCCGCCGCTGGAGTACGTGGATGCGTCCAAAATCCAGGCCCCGCTGATGGCGCACTGGGCCACACAGGATGTGTTTTTTGACATCGCCAATGTCGATGCCTTCGACATCAAACTGCAAGAAGCGGGCGTGAACTACGAGCCCCACCGCTACCTGGCCCACCACGCCTTTGCCAACGAAACCGCCCAGGGCCCCACCCGCCTGCCCGCCACCCAGTACGACGCAGCCTGGGCACAGACCGCCTGGGACCGCACGATGCGCTTTTTCGGCGGCAAGCTGGGGTGAACTGGCGTGCTGCGGGTGTGAGAAGGAGATGGTCGGGGCGAGAAGGGGTGCGTGGTGTGGGGTAGGGCGCATGGCCCCACCTACAATCCGCCCCCTTTTTGCTTTTTGGTCTTTGCCTGCTCTTCCATGAATCCTGCCGCGCCCGTACCCCTGAACATCGTCGTCAACGCCGAACTCAAAGCCTACATCGACCCCCTGACCGCCGATGAGCACGATGCGCTGGAGCGCAGCCTGCTGGCCGAGGGCTGCCGCGATGCCCTGGTGTTGTGGGGCGATGTGCTGGTGGATGGCCACAACCGCTATGCCATCTGCCAGAAGCACGGACTGCCGTTTCGCACCGTGCAAGGCAGCCTGTTCAACAGCCTGGAAGACGTTCACCTGTGGATGATCGACCAGCACCTGGGGCGGCGCAGTGTGTCTGACTTTCAGCGCGGGGTGCTGGCGCTGCGCAAGAAAGACATCGTGGCCCAGCGCCGCACGCGCATGCTGGCCGCCACCCCCCGGCCCGATCCGGCCAACGCCAGTGATGCACTCGCCGACGATGCCCCCTGGCACGACACGCCCGAAGCGGCGGCCGCTGCCGTGGTGGCTGCAGTGGCCGCCTCACCGCTCAAGCCCGAACCCCCGCTGCGCAGCCGCGAAGACATTGCCAAAGCCGCTCGCCTGAGCAACAGCCAGGTGGGCATGATCGAAAAAATCCAGAAACAGGCCGCACCCGAGCTGGTGGCCGCCGTGCGGGCCGGAGCCGTTTCCCTCAGCACCGCCGCTGCTGTGGCCACGCTGCCAGTGGAAGAACAGGTGGCTGCCGCCGTGGCGGGCAAAGACGAACTCAAGCAAGCCGCCAAGCGCGTGCGCGATGCCAAACGCAAACCGCGCAGCGAATCCGAAGCACCCGAGGGCGGTGAGGCCAGCGGCACCGATACCGCACCCACCGCCAGCCAGGTGCTGGCCCTGCAACAGCAGGTGGCCAGCCTGACGGCAGAGAACGCGGCCCTGCGCCAGCAGGTGGCGGCACTGCGGGCGCAACTGGGTGCAGCCTGAGTGGCATCATCATCGGCTGCGATGCAGCAACAGCCACACAACGGATGGACACCCCCATGAAAGACTTCCTGATCAACTACTGGCCCATGCTGGCCCTGATGCTGTGGTTTGGCTACAAGTGGTGGAACTCGCGGCGCGTGGTGGCCATGCTGCCCGCCCTCAAGGCACGCGGGGCATTGCTGGTGGATGTGCGCTCGGCGGGTGAGTTTGCGGCGGCCAATGCCCCCGGCACAGTCAACATTCCCTTGGGCGACCTGGGCAACCGCCTGAACGACATTCCCAAAACCGCTCCCGTGGTGGTGGGTTGTGCCAGCGGCACGCGCAGCGGCATGGCCAAGCTGATGCTGAAGAAAAATGGCTACACCGAGGTGTACAACATCGGTGCCTGGACCAAGTTTCTCTGAACTTGCCGGGTTGTTTTCAGCGCCGTGGCCTGCCTGGCGCTGGCGGCGGGTTCAGTTGGGTGGTGAGCCGGGTCGCGCCGGGGCAGCTTTGGCATTCCCCATCCAGGCCACCAGCGAGTAGCGCATGGCATCTTCCACCGACATGTCCAGCGGTTGCAACCAGCTTTTGGGTGCAAACACGGTGTAGCCGCCGATCATGTAGCCCATGGGCAGGTACACGGCCACATGCGTCTGCGTGGTGGCATCCAGTGGCAAATCGGCCAGCGTTCTACGCGTGACCAGGCCCACAATGGACAGCTCGCCGTCGGGCGACTTCAGCAGCACCACCTGCTGCGCGTCCTGCTCGTGCGGGGAAAAGTAGTCGGCAAAACTTTTCAGTGACGAGTAGATGCTCTTGACCAGCGGCAGGTTGGTGAAAGGCAGCTCTATCCACCCCAGCAGCCGCGACATGAAGGGCTGCGACACCAGAAACCCCAGCAGCACAATCGCCACCCCGCCCAGCACAATGCCCAGCCCCGGCAGATAGAAGGTGCCGATGACGGGCCGCAGCATCTGCATGGCTAAGCCTTCCAGCCAGGTGATAAACAGGTACAGCACATAGATCGTCAGCCCCACCGGCAAAAACGTGATCAGGCCGCGAAAGAAATACATGGAAAGGTGTTTCATGTGCGCATTGTCGGGCGGGGGTGTGACGGTGGTGTGCATTGGGGCTTCAAAAACACCCTTTGCAGTGCTATGGTTGGTGCCTTGAACAGGTCTTCTGGAGTCAACATGGCAAACCTTATTCTGGCAAACGTCACGGCCAGCGTGTCTGAGCTGAAGAAAAATCCCATGGGAACGGTGGCAGCCGGCGAGGGCTATGCCGTGGCCATCCTCAACCGCAACGCTCCGGCGTTTTACTGCGTGCCAGCGCGGGCCTATGAAGCCATGCTGGAAAAGCTGGAAGACATGGAGCTCAACGCCATTGCCGATGCCCGTGCGGGCCAACCCATCGTCAAGGTGACGCTCGATGAGCTATGAGCTGGCTTTTCTGGACGAGGCGCTCAAGGAGTGGCGCAAGCTCGACAGCCACACGCGCCAGCAATTCAAATCCAAACTGGCCGAGCGCCTGGAGTCTCCGCGTGTGCCCTCGGCCAAACTGAGCGGCCACAAAGACCGCTACAAAATCAAGCTGCGCACGGTGGGTTATCGGCTGGTGTACGAGGTCAGGGATGGCGAGCTGATCGTGCTTGTGGTGGCCGTGGGCAGGCGGGACAGAAATGCGGTGTATGACGCTGCGGCGCAGCGGTAGCGGTTGCCACCACTGGTCTGTGTTGCAGGGGGTGCAGTTTTTTCTTGACCCGTTCGTCTCTCCCATGTGAAGACTTGTTCAGTGGCCGTGCAGCTTTTCCTGTAGCCAGACTTTGATCAGTGATTGGTAGGGCACATCGCGTGCGTTGGCCGCCACTTTGAGTGAGTCCAGCAAGTGCTGGGGCAGTCGCAGGGAAATGGTTTTGGTGGTGGGTTTCAGATTGGGCAGCATCACTTTCTGGGCCTTGGACCAGTCCAGATGCTCGGAAGAATCATTCGATTCCCAGTACGCGCGTTCCTCTGCCTCGTTCGCAAAAGTCGGTATCGGTTTAGCTGGCTTGTTCATAAACGGAACGCTCCTTGCGATGCATGTCTCTGGCAGAAATGACCCGAATCAGTGTGCCCGACTCACGCAGGGTGAACGTGATGTGCAATGCACGTCCTTCGTCCGTTTTCCCCAGGGCGTGCAGGCGTGGCTCTGTCTGGCTGTGCGTGGCATCTTCCAAAAGCAGCAAGGGTTGGTTGAAGAACACTTGTTCAGATTCCGCCATCGTCACGCCATGTTTTTCGTTCTTGCGGCTGTTGCCACTGTCCCAGTTGAATCCGGTTGTCTGGCTGAGGTCAATCATTTTTGTATATGACTATTATGTACAAAATCAGTGCTTGTGCGGACTCTCACACTCTGCTGTTCTCGTCAGCTCCCCGCCAACATCCCAGCCAGCCGGTTATGCCGCTCCAGCAGTGGCCCCAGTTCCACCGTCGCCAGCTGGCCTTCGCGCACCACCATCCGCCCGTTGACCACCGTGTAGGCTGCCTGCGGGCTGGCGCACAGCAGCAGGCTGGCCACGGGGTCGTGGACGGCACCTCCGGCAAAGCCCAGCGTGCGCAAGTCCCACAGCACCACGTCGGCGCACATGCCGGGGGCGATGTGGCCGATGTCGTGGGCGCGGCCCAGCACCTGTGCGCCGCCCCGTGTGGCGGTATGCAGCGCGTCGCGGGCGGTCATCTCAGCAGGCCCCAGGTCGCAGCCGAAGAAGGTGCGGCGTTGGCCGGTGGCGGGGTCGGTGCGGGTTTCGGGTGGTTGCAGGGCGCGGCCCACGCGGGCCAGCAGCAGGGCCTGGCGGGCTTCGTTGACCATGTGTGCTGCGTCGTTGCTGGCGCTGCCGTCCACGCCCAGGCCCACGGGCACACCGGCGTTGAGCATTTTGCGCACGGGGGCGATGCCGCTGGCCAGCCGCATGTTGCTGCACGGGCAGTGGGCCACGCCGGTTTTGGTGGCGGCAAACAGGCTGATGCCTTCGTCGTCCAGCTTCACGCAGTGGGCGTGCCACACGTCGTGGCCCAGCCAGCCCAGGTCTTGCGCGTACTGCGTGGGGGTGCAGTTGAATTTTTCGCGGCTGTAGGCCAGGTCGTGGTCGTTTTCGGCCAGGTGGGTGTGCAGGCGGGTGCCGTGTGCGCGGGCCAGCTCGGCGCTGAGGCGCATCAGGTCGCGGCTGACGCTGAAGGGGCTGCACGGGGCCACGGCCACGTTGACCATGCTGCCGTGCTCGGTGCGGTGGTGTTGCTCGATCAGACGCTGGGTGTCTTTCAGGATGGCATCTTCGTTTTCCACCACGTTGTCGGGTGGCAGGCCGCCTGCGCTCTGGCCCACGCTCATGCTGCCGCGCGTGGCCACAAAGCGCATGCCAATCTCTTGGGCGGCGTGGATGCTGTCGTCCAGTTTCACACCGTTGGGGTAGATGTAGAGGTGGTCGCTGCTGGTGGTGCAGCCGCTGAGCAGCAGCTCGGCCATCGCGGTCTGGGTGCTGACAAACACCATCTCGGGCGTGAGCCCGGCCCAGATGGGGTAGAGCCCGCGCAGCCAGCCAAACAGCTCGGCATCCTGCACCTGGGGGATGGCGCGGGTCAGGCTTTGGTACATGTGGTGGTGGGTGTTGACCAGGCCGGGGGTGACCAAGTGGCCCTGCGCATTCAGTGTTTCACCCCGGCCTGTGGCTTGGTTGGCGGCATGCTCGGCGGCCAGGGCGGGAGGGAGATCGGCGGCGGGGCCCACCCATGCGATGCGGTGGTCGCGGATGAACAGGCTGGCGTTGCGCAGTTCTGCGCCCAAGCGCGGGTCGGCGTGGTCAAACGTGGCGATGCAGGTGGCGTTTTGAATCAGCAGGGTGGTCATGGCGGTGGCGGGCTGGGGCTGAAATGGGGCTGAAATGGGGTGGTGGAGCGGTGAGGTCAGACAGGCAATCGGCATGCCATCGGTGTGACTGTGGCGCAGCTGCGGCATGGCATGCAGACCGCTGGGGTGGCCGTTAAGATGCTTGGAATGATCGCCGATCCCAACACCCTGCTATTTGACCGACTGCCCATCGGTGCCTACCGCTCCACACCGACGGGGCGGCAGTTGCGTGCCAATGCGGCGCTGGTCAGGCTCAACGGCTACGCCAGCGAGGAAGAGATGCTGGCCGCCACCAACGATCTGGAGCGCGGCTGGTACATCCATCCGGGCCGCCGCCAGTTGTTCAAGGCGCTGATCGAGCGCGACGGGCAGGTGACCGATTTTGTGTCCGAGGTATACCGCCACAAAACCCGCGAGCGCATCTGGGTGCGTGAAACGGCCTACGCCGTGCGCGATGCCCAGGGCCAGGTGGTGTACTACGAGGGCACGGTGGAAGACATCACCGAAAGGCACCTGGCCGCCAATGCCCTTTCCGACAGCGAAACGCGCTGGCGGCTGGCGTTGGACGCAGCGGGCGATGGCGTGTGGGACTGGCGTGTGCAAACCGGCGAAGAGTTCTATTCAGACCGGCTGCTGCACATGTTCGGTTTCAAGCGCGGCGAGCTGGCGCACTCGGTTGCCGCGCTGGACGAGCGCACCCACCCCGATGACCTGGCCCAGATGGCCGTGGACCGCGAGGCCCATTTCAGTGGCCGCACATCCACGTATGTGAACGAGCACCGCGTCCGGTGCAAAGACGGCAGCTGGAAGTGGGTGCTCAGCCGGGGCATGGTGGTCAGCCGCGATGCCCAGGGCCAGCCGCTGCGCATGATCGGCACCCACACCGACATTACCCAGCGCAAGCATGCCGAAGAGCTGATCTGGCACCAGGCCCACATCGACGCACTCACCGGCCTGCCCAACCGGCGCATGCTGCGCCAGCGCCTGAACGAAGCCCTGGCCCATGCCCGGCAAACCGAATCGGCGCTGGCGGTGGTGTTCATGGATCTGGACAACTTCAAGCAAGTCAACGACACCCTGGGCCACCACGAAGGCGATGCCCTGCTGGTGGAGGCCGCCCACCGCATCCAGCAGCACATGGGCCGCACCGACACCCTGGCCCGCATGGGCGGAGACGAGTTCACGCTGGTGCTGGCCGGTCTGCCCGCCGGTGCCGACCCGGTGGCCCTGCTGGGCCCGCGCCTGGATGGGCTGCTCGATGCCCTGCAACAGCCCTACCTGCTGGGGCAGTCCGAAGTGTTTGTGTCGGCCAGCATGGGCCTGGCCATGTACCCCGCCGATGCCAGCCAGATTGAAGACTTGCTGCGCCACGCCGACCAGGCGCTGTACGCAGCCAAGGGAGCGGGGCGCAACCGCTGGTGCGTGTTCACCCCCGCCATGCAGGCAGCGGCCCAGTGGCGTGCCCGGCTGGATGCCGACCTGCGCACCGCCCTGGAGGCGGGGCAGCTGAGCGTGGTCTATCAGCCCATTGTCAACATGCTCAGCGGGCGGGTGTGCAAGGCCGAAGTCCTGCTGCGCTGGCACCACCCCGAGCTGGGGGCCATCAGCCCGGCGCAGTTCATTCCGGTGGCCGAAACCAGCGGGCAAATTCTGGCGCTGGGCGATTGGGTGTTCACCCAGGCCGCACACCAGGTGCGCCACTGGCGCAGCGTGCTGGATGCGGAGTTTCAGGTCAGCGTCAACAAATCACCCGTGCAGTGCCACCGCAGCCCAGCCCTGTCGTCGCGCTGGGTGGACGAGCTGGCGCAAATGGGTCTGCCTTGCAGCAGCCTGTGCATTGAAATCACCGAAGGCCTGCTGCTGGACACCCACCCCGATGTCACCCGCCACCTGGGCGAGCTGCGTGCGGCGGGCATGACCGTGTCGCTGGACGACTTTGGCACCGGCTACTCGTCGCTCACCTACCTGCAAAAGCTGGACATCGACTGCCTGAAGATCGACCAGTCGTTTGTGCGCAACCTCAGCCCCGGCTCCACCGACCTGACCCTGTGCAAAGCCATCATCGCCATGGCCCACGAGCTGGGCATGCAGGTGGTGGCCGAGGGGGTGGAAACCGAGCAGCAACACCAGCTGCTGATGGAAGCCGGCTGCGACCACGGCCAGGGCTACTGGTATGGCCGCCCCATGCCGCCCGCCCAGTTTGAGGCCTGGGTGCGGGCGCGCCAGCCAGCGTGAGCGGGCCGGGGTGCCATGTACCGCGCCAAAAGCTATCAAAAGTGTTGCAAAAAATATGAGCGCCTTGCGCATTTTCTGATTGAACAAAGTGCCGATTGGTCATCTGTAAATCGGTCAAAAATCCTAAAAAACGCATCGCAGACACTGAAATTCAAGGCCGGGGAGCTGTCTGGGTGGGTGATTTCAGAATTTTTGCGCTGATTTCAAGTCATTAAAGTGCTTTTTTATCAATCAGAAAATTCGCAAGCAGCTCTTGTTTTTTACTGCGTTTTTTGAAGCGTTGTGCGGCTGGCCAGCCAGCACGCCAGACGGGTTGCTGTGTCGGGTATGGGGGCTGGAGTCTGGGGCGCTGCGTGTGTTGGTGCCCCGTGCGCATGGTTGGTGTCAGCAGAGATGGCACAGTGGCTGCATTCCCGCATGATTGGAGCCCTGATGTCTCACTTGAATTCCCCCGCCCAACTGCTGCGCCACCTGTTCGATGTGGCCGTGGCCCGCGCCCTGCCGCTGCACAACACCGCCGCTTTCCTGCCCCCGCCGCCCGATCCGGCCAAGGGCCGCACGCTGGTGCTGGGCGCAGGCAAGGCCGCCGGGGCGATGGCCCAGGCCGTCGAAGCCTTGTGGCCCGCCCACTGTCAGCGCCACGGTGTGCCCGGCGCACCGTTGTCGGGGCTGGTGGTCACGCGCTACGGGCACACGCCACCCCGACCAGCTGATGTGGTGCAGTGCATTGAAGTGGTGGAAGCCGCCCACCCCGTGCCCGACGATGCCGGTCTGGCCGCCGCCCGGCGCATGCTGGCACTGGCCCGTGGCGAAGAGGGCAGCGCACCGCTGACCGAGCACGACCTGGTGCTGTGTCTCATTTCAGGCGGTGGCTCGGCCCTGCTCACGTTGCCTGCCGATGGCCTGACGCTGGCCGACAAGCAGCGCATCAACCGCCAGCTGCTGGCCAGCGGTGCTGGCATCAGCGAGATGAACTGCGTGCGCAAGCACCTGTCGGCCATCAAGGGCGGGCGGCTGGCGCTTGCCTGCCACCCGGCGCGGGTGGTGACGCTGACCATCAGCGATGTGCCCGGCGACGACGTGAGCGTGATCGCCAGCGGCCCCACCGTGGCCGATGCCACCAGCTGCGCCGATGCGCTTGAAATTTTGCAGCGCCATGCCATTGACCTGCCAGCGCAGGTGCTGCAAAACCTGCAAGACAGCGTGCTGGAAACCCCCAAGCCAGGCGATGCCCGGCTGGCCGCCTGTGCCACCCACCTCATTGCCACGCCGCAGCAAAGCCTGCAAGCCGCTGCCGAAGCGGCCCGCACCCTGCGGCTGAATGCTTACATCCTGAGCGATGAAATCGAGGGCGAATCGCGCGAAGTGGGCAAGGTGCATGCCGCGCTGGCCCGCAGCACGGCGGCGGGAAACAGTGCTTTCCAGACTCCCTGCGTCATCCTGAGCGGGGGCGAAACCACCGTCACCATCCAACCCCCGTCACCCGGCCAGGCCAAGGGCCGGGGAGGCCGGGCGGGCGAGTTCTGCCTGGGGCTAGCCCAGGCCCTGCAAGGCCACTCGCACATCTGGGCACTGGCCGCCGACACCGATGGCATCGACGGCGTGGAGGACAACGCCGGTGCGCTGGTCACGCCGGACACTCTGGCTCGTGCCAGCGCCCAAGGCCTGAAACTGGCCGACCACCTGATCCGCCACGATGCCTACGGCTATTTCTCGGCGCTGGGTGATCTGGTCATGACTGGCCCCACCCATACCAATGTGAACGACTTTCGGGCTGTGCTGGTGCTGGGGGGATGAAGCATCAATTCTCATTTTGACCAGGCAAGTGTTTTGCGGCTGTCGTTGGGGCTTCTCGGCTGAAGAGTGCGGTGGCGTGCCGTTTCTTGCCTGGTGTGTGTGGTGGGCGAGCCGCGCCGTGCTGACGTGGCGTGCTGGGGAGGGTGGGGGCCTCATACTC
>CALMMY010000512.1 GCA_937868695.1 uncultured Comamonadaceae bacterium | reverse complement strand
GACACCACAATCCCGCCCACAATCAGCGCAAACGCGGCGGCGTGGTAGAGCTTGGGCAGCTCGCCCAGCACGGCGGCGGACAGCAGGGCGGCAAACAGCGGGGTGAGGTTGACAAAAAAGCCCGCCACCTGCGGCCCGGCCAGCGACACGCCCCGGCCCCAGCAGAAGTAGGCCAGCAGCGATGGCCCCAGGGCCACATAGGCCAGCGCGGCGGCCAGCGGCCAGCCCCAGTGGATGTGCAGGTCGGGCACCACCGCCCATTCCACACCGCTGAACAGGGCTGACCACATCAGCCCCGGAATCACCTGGGCCATGAGCCAGGCCGACCAGTTGTTGCGCAGGGCAGGGGGGTCGGGCCGGTTGGCCGGGGGCTTGGTCAGCAGCCAGCTGTACCAGGCCCAGGTGGCGGTGGCCAGCAGCATCAGCACATCGCCCGCCACCAGTTTCAGGGCCAGCAGCTGGCTCCAGTCGCCACGGGTGAGCACGGTCAGCACGCCGGCGGTGGACAGGGCCACGCCCCACCATTGCTGGCGCGAGATGCGGGCTCCGTACAGCAACCGCCCCAGCCCCAGCATGAAGATGGGCATGCTGGAGCCGACCAGCGTCACGTTGAGCGGAGTGGAGGTTTTGAGCGCCATGTATTGCAGCGCGTTGTAGCTGCCCATGCCCAGCAGGCCCAGCAGGGCCATGCGCCCCCAGTGGGGCCACAGCGGGCTGTCGCGCCGCAGCACCCAGGCGGCCAGTGGCAGCAGCAGCGCAAACCCGGCCACCCAGCGCAGCAGGTTGAAGGTGATGGGCGGTATTTCGCCCACCATCAGCCGGCCCACCACGGCGTTGCCCGCCCACAGCAGGGGGGGCAGAGTCAGCAGCAGGGCGGTGCGGGCGGTCAGGCGTTGGGTCATGGGGCTGGATGGAAAAGTGGAGGGGCACTGTACGCGATTGGCGGCCTGTTGTGCGGCCAGGGCTTATCCCCTGACCCATTGGTGACACGGGGGTGCCTGTTGCATACTGGCTGCAATGAGTCCGCACTTCTTTTCTTCCCGTTCGTTCGCTTCCTGTGGGGTTGGCACGGCCCCTGTCCGTTTGCCCGGCGTGTTTGCCCGCCTTTGTGGTTGGCTGGTGTGGCTGGGGCTGTGTGTAGGGGTGGCCACAGCCCATGCGCAGGCCGTGGCCGTCAGCACGGCTTCAACCGCTTCTTTGCCCACCTTGTTGCCGCACGGTGCCGAGCCGGGCACCGCTTTGTTGGAGCCGTCCGGCGCTGCCGATGGCCGTTGGGTGCTGGGCCTGACGGCCAGTTCGTCGCCCGCTTATGCCGGGGCGGCGCAGCGCAAGCTGGGCATCCGGCCTGTGCTGGCCGGGCGGGTGGGGCGCTGGATGGTGTCCACCTCGTCGGCGCGCAGGCTGGCGGGCACGACGCTGGCCGGGGGCATCAGCACCAGTGTGGCCAGTACCGACCGCTGGTCAGTGGGTCTGGGCTTGCGTCTGACGCATGGCCGCGACAGTGCCGACAGCCCGCTGCTGCAAGGCTTGCCCGATGTGCGCGGCTCGCTGGCGGTGCGGGCTTCGGGGCAGTATGTGTTGTCGCCTCACTGGCGGCTCAGTGGCGGCATGCAGCAGGATGTGCTGCACGCCCAAGGTTTGCGTGCCAGCGGTGGGCTGGGGTGGGATTGGCCCATCGGCGGCGGCTGGGTGCTGGATGCCAACACCGGCCTCACCTGGGCCAACGCCCAGGCCATGCGCACCGATTACGGCGTACCCGCTGCACAGGCCACAGCCACCCGGCCCGCCTGGAACCCAGGCGCGGGCCTGGAGCAATGGCATGTGGGGGTGGGGGTGTCGCGTGCGTTGACCACCCACTGGCGGTTGTCGGCGAGCATGGGGCGCAGTACCTTGCTGGGCCAGGCAGCCAGCAGCCCGCTGACCCAGCAGCGTTCTGCGGTGGCCGCCCAGATCGGGCTGGCCTACGTGGGCTGGTAGGGCACTGTTTTTCGTATCTGTTCCTGTTTCGTTTCCGTTGTTGTTTTCTCATTCCCCCATTTCAGGAGACATCGCTTGAGCACTGCATCCACTCCCTCCAACTCCGCCGCCATCACCACCACCTTGGCGGTGCAAATTCAGCAGCCCGGTGGCCCCGAACAGATGGCCCTGGTCAGCCTGCCCGTGGGCGAGCCCGGCCCCGGCCAGGTGCGCATTGCCCACCACGCCATCGGCCTGAACTACATCGACGTGTACCAGCGCACCGGGCTGTACCCGCTGCCCTTGCCGCTGACGCTGGGCATGGAAGGTGCCGGTGTGGTGGAGGCGGTGGGCGAGGGCGTGACCCACCTGGCCGTGGGCGACCGCGTGGCCTACGCCGCCAACCCGCCCGGCAGCTACAGCCAGCGCCGGGTGATGCC
>CALMMY010000511.1 GCA_937868695.1 uncultured Comamonadaceae bacterium | reverse complement strand
AAATTCTCCCCTGGTGATCCAGGCCAAGGGCCTGGTCAAACGCTACGGCCAGGTCACCGCCCTCGACGGTGCCGACTTTGAGCTGCGAGCCGGTGAAATCCTGGCCGTGATCGGTGACAACGGTGCGGGCAAATCCAGCCTCATCAAATGCCTGGCCGGTGCCACCATCCCCGATGAGGGCGAAATTTTTCTGGACGGCAAGGCAGCCAAGTTCAAAAGCCCCATCGATGCCCGCCGCGCCGGCATTGAAACCGTGTACCAGGATCTGGCCGTCGCCCCGGCCATGACCATCGCCGAAAACCTGTTTCTGGGCCGTGAAATCCGCCGCCCCGGCATGTTGGGCAGCGTGTTCCAGATGATCGACAAGAAAAAAATGCTGGAAGAAAGCATTGCCCGCATGAACGACCTGAAAGTGGGTATCCGCTCCATGACGCAGGCCGTCGAAACCCTGTCGGGCGGCCAGCGCCAGTGCGTGGCCGTGGCCCGAGCGGCAGCGTTTGCCCAGCATGTGGTCATCATGGACGAACCCACGGCGGCCCTGGGCGTGAAAGAGGGCAACATGGTGCTGGAGCTGATCCGCCGTGTGCGTGACAAGGGCCTGCCCGTCATCCTCATCAGCCACAACATGCCGCATGTGTTCGAGATTGCCGACCGCATCCACATTGCCCGCCTGGGCAAGCGTGCGGCGGTGGTCAACCCGAAAAAGATCAGCATGAGCGACACCGTGGCCGTGATGACCGGTGCCAAGAGCGCCGCCGAACTGCCGGAGGACTGCCTTGCTTAAAGGAATCGACCCCGTTCTCAGCCCCGAGCTGCTGAAAATCATGGCCGAAATGGGCCATGACGACACCCTGGTGCTGGCCGATGCCAACTTCACGGCCATGAGCCTGGGCGCTGGCAAACCCATCGTGCGCCTGCCCGGTGTGGGCATGCTGCGGGCGGTGCAGGCCGTCACCAGCCTGCTGCCGCTGGCCTCCGACATTCCCCACCCCGTGGCCTGCATGCAGGTGGGCGGCACAGAAGCTCCCTACCTGAGCGCCTTGCAGCGCGAAGTGGTGGGCCACCTGCAATCCCATTTGCCACCTGGTACAAGCGTGGAAAGCGTGGAGCGCTATGCTTTTTATGATCAGGTGTCCATCGCCTATGCCATCGTGGTGACGGGAGAATTGCAGCCTTGGGGTAATTTCATCCTGCACAAAGGTGTGATCGGCGAAACTCTCAGGCTCTGAAGAGCCACTCCGCAACCCCAAGCACATATCTCCACCGTGAACGATCTGGCCGAATCCTCCGTTGTTGACCCGGCTGATCTGGCCCCCTTGCGTCCCCGTGGTTCCAACCAGGTGGGCATGCGCCAGTTCAATGAGCGTGTGGTGCTGCAAGCCCTGCGTGCCCACGGCAGCTGCCCCAAGGCCGAGCTGGCCCGCCTGACCGGGCTGACCGCGCAGACCATCGGTCTCATCACCGCCCGGCTGGACGAAGACCAGCTGCTGCGCCGCGAAGCGCCGGTGCGCGGCAAGATCGGCCAGCCCTCGGTGCCGCTGGGTCTCAACCCCGATGGCGCGTTTGCGGTGGGCATCAAGATAGGTCGGCGCAGTGCAGACTGGCTGCTGGTCGATTTCACAGGCACCGTGCGCCAGCGCCTGGTGCTCAATTACGCCTTCCCCGATGTGGCCACGCTGCTGCCCGCCATCGCCACCAACCTGCGCACGCTGCTGGAGAGCCTGGGGCCGTTGCGCAGCCGGGTGGTGGGTGTGGGCGTGGCCGCGCCTTTCCAGCTGGGGGGCTGGCACCGCATGCTGGGCCTGTCTGACGACCAGGCCGATGCCTGGACGCACCTGGATCTGGCCGCCGAGGTGCAGGCCATGACCGACCTGCCTGTCAGCTTTGCCAAAGACACCACCGCCGCCACCGTGGCCGAGCTGGTGCAGGGCCGGGGGCGCGACCTGAAAAGTTTTCTGTACCTGTTTGTCGATACCTTTGTGGGTGGTGGGCTGGTGCTGCACTCGCACCTGCACCGGGGCGTGAACGGCAATGCCGGCGCTGTGGCCTCGCTGCCGTTGCAGACGGCCCCGGCAGGCACCGCCGAAGCAACATCAGCAGCAGCGCCGCCCCAGCTCATCAGCCAGGCTTCGCTGTGGGACCTGGAGCAGCGCCTGCGCGAGCACGGCCTGGACCCCACCGCTGCCTATGACCAGCGTGCGCTGCAAAACCCGTGGCGAGAACACACCCACGAGTGGGTGGCCAGCTGTGCCCAGGCGCTGGCGCAGTGCGTGGTGTCGGGCACGGCGTTTCTGGATGTGGATGCGGTGGTGATCGACGGCTCCATGTCGCGCGATGTGCTCCAGCGCCTGCTGGACCAGACCCGCGCCGCGCTGTCACGCTACAACTGGGAGGGCTTGTTCAGCCCGCCGCGCATTGAGCCCGGCACGCTGGGCTCGGATGCCCGCGCCCTGGGCGGTGCGCTGCTGCCTTTGCACACCTGCTTTGCGCCGGATAGGGATGTGTTTCTGAAGGCCTGATGGTTTTTGGCTGACTGCGCTTGTGTGTGCTTGTGAGCCGCGCTGTGCTGCTTTAGCGTGCTGTTTCTTGGCTGGCTTTTGTAGTGGCGAGCCGCACCGTGCTGACGTGGCGTGCCGTTTCTGGCCTGGCTGTTGTGGTGGCGTGGCGTTTCTTGCCTGACGTGTGTGGTGGCGAGCCATGCCGTGCTGACGTGGCGTGCTGGGGAGGGTG
>CALMMY010000510.1 GCA_937868695.1 uncultured Comamonadaceae bacterium | reverse complement strand
GGTGTGCGGCCAAACTGCACATGGCGGGCGATGAGCTGCTGAGTGCGCTGCACCGGGTCCACGTCCACGTACCACACCTCGTCCAGCAGCGGAGCCACAGATTGCCAGTGGCCTTCGTCCAGCAGCAGGTAGTTGCCCTCCACGATCACCAGCGGCGTGTCGGCAAAGATGGGAATAGCTCCCGCCACCGGCTCGTCCAGGTCGCGGGTGAAGGCCGGGGCGTACACCACTTCCCCAGTGTCCGCGTCCTGCTGGCGCAAGCGGCGCAGCAGGGCGGCAAAGCCTGCGCTGTCAAACGTGTCGGGTGCGCCTTTGCGCTGGCGGCGGCCCAGCCGGTCCAGCTCGCGGTTGGCCAGGTGGAAGCCGTCCATGGGCACACCCTGTGCCCGGCTGCCCAGGTGGTGCAGCAACACGTCGGCCAGCGTGGATTTGCCCGCACCGGGCGCACCCACCAGGCCCAGCAGTGTGCGCTGCCCCCGGCTGGCCAGTGCGCTGGCGCGTTCGAGGTGGCTGGCGGCCACGGTGGGCAGGGCACTGACAGGGGCTGAGGTGGTGGCGGTCATGAGGCGGTTTCGGTGCGGGATGGTCTGAGGTCGGGCGCTGGATTCTGTCACTGCGTGGCCAGGACCGGGATGTTCAGCTGTGCCACCACCGCATCCAGCTGGGTGCGCATCCACACATGGGCCGGGTCGTGCTGGTGGCGTGCGTGCCACACCATGTACATGGGCAGCGGCGGGCAGGGCAGGGGCACAGCGGAATGCTGCAAGTCGCGCAGGGTGCTGGCTTGCAGCATGCCCGGTGCGGTGGCCAGCAGGTCGGTGCCGCGCAAAAAGGCGGGCAGCCCGGCAAAGCCCGGCACCATCACCGCAAACTGGCGCTGTATGCCTTGCTGTGCCAGCAGCCTATCCAGGTCGAGTGGGCGGTTGGGCTCATAGACCACGGTGATGTGTCTGGCAGCTTCGTACTCCGACCGGGTGGTGGGTGCGCTGCGCTGGCTGGCATCGAAGAACACGCGGTACTGGTCGGTGTACAGGCGCTTTTGCACGATGTCGGCCCCGTCGGGCGGGCGCGGGCTGACCACCAGATCGCAGTGCCCGTGGCGCAGCATGTCCAGGCTGGGAATGCCCGAAGCCACCACCCGCAGCACCACGCCAGGCGCATGCTGGCGCAACTTGGCCGCCAGTGCGGGCAGCAGGGCATCGCGCTGGTTGTCGTTGGCCGCAATGGTGAAGGTTGTGCGCCAGCGGTTAGGGTCAAACGCCACGGCATGCGCAAAACCCTGCAACTGGAACAGCAGCTCGCGTGCCCGCACCGCCAGGTCTTCGGCGCAGGCCGTGGCCACGATGCCCCGCCCCGATTTGACGAACAGCGGGTCGCCGGTGATCTGGCGCAGCTTGTCGATCAGGTGGCTCACGGCCGATTGGGCCACGCCCAGCCGCTGCGCTGCCGCCGTGACCGAACCCGCTTCCACCACCGCCACCAGCGTGTTCAGCAGGTGGCCGTCGATGTTCAAATGATCGAAATTGCTCATGCATTCAATCATGATTCATGTGTTTATTTTTGGCAATGGCTGGGCAACACTGCGCGTCCGCCCTCAAGCATGCAGGGACATTCCAACGGAGACCCCATGACCACATTGCCCAACTCGCCCATTCCAGGCACCACCCCATTCAATGGCGAGCAGGCCCAGAAAGGCTATGCGCTGAACAAGATGTGCTACTCGTTCAACAGCGCCGACAACCGCAACGCGTTCAAGGCCGACGAAGCCGCCTACATGGCGCAGTACGGCCTGAACGCGCAGCAGGCCGAGGCCATCCGCACCCGCAATGTGCTGGGCCTGCTGGCTGCCGGGGGCAATGTGTATTACCTGGCCAAGTTTGCCGGCATCCTGGGGCTGGATGTGCAAGACCTGGGCGCAGCCCAGACCGGCCTGACCAAGGAACAGTTCAAGGCCAAGCTGCGTGCCTACGCAGACTGAAGACCCGCCAAAGCGCAGCCCATCCACACCACACTCGAATCACCGGAGACACCCCGTGGCACAACTCATCGGCGGCCTGGCCGCATCGCACATTCCGTCCATCGGCAACGCCATCGCCAAAGGATTGCACCAGGACCCGTACTGGAAACCGTTTTTCGACGGCTTTCCGCCCATCCACCGGTGGCTGGACGGCGTGAAGCCCGACGTGGCCGTGGTGTTCTACAACGACCACGGGCTGAACTTCTTCCTCGACAAAATGCCCACCTTCGCCATCGGTGCCGCGCCCGAATACCGCAACGCCGACGAAGGCTGGGGCATTCCCACGCTCCCCCCGTTCAAGGGCTGCCAGGCGCTGTCGTGGCACCTGATCAACGAGCTGATGGCCAAGGAATTTGACTTGGTGACCTGCCAGGAAATGCTGGTGGACCACGCCTTCACCATTCCCCTGAAGCTGTTCTGGCCCGACGACAACCGCCCGCTGCTGACCGTGCCCATCTGCATCAACACCGTGCAGTTTCCGCTGCCCTCGGCCAAACGGGTGTATGCCCTGGGCAAGGCGGTGGGCGAGGCCATCAGCAGCTGGGACAGCGACCTGAAAGTGGTGGTGATGGGCACCGGCGGCCTGAGCCACCAGCTGGACGGCGAACGTGCCGGCTTCATCAACAAGGAATTTGACAAAGCCTTCATGGCCAGCCTGCTGACCAACCCCGAGTGGGCCACGCAGTTCAGCATCCACGAGCTGGTGGAAAAAACCGGCACCCAGGGCGTGGAGCTGCTGATGTGGCTGGCCATGCGCGGCGCACTGTCGGCCTCGGGTACGTCAGCCGTGCGCCAGGTGCATGCCAACTACCACATCCCCATCTCCAACACCGCCACGGGCGTGATGGCGCTGGAAACGGTGGCCTGACCCGCTGCGGGCAACAGGCGCAGCAGCTGGCCGTTGGCCGCATCGGTCAGCAGGTACAGCCAGCCGTCCGGCCCCTGGCGCACATCGCGGATGCGCAGGCCCGGTGCCAGCACCAGCCTGTGCTCACGCAGCACGCGCCCGCCGCTGGCATCCGGCACCAGCCGCGCCAGGTGGCCGAATTTGAGCGAACCCGCCAGCAGCGTGCCTTTCCAGCCTGGGCCGTAGCGGTCACTGGTCACCCAGGCCAGGCCGGACGGCGCGATGGACGGTGTCCAGTGGTGCAGCGGGGCGATCAGGCCGGGGCCGCCGGTCTGGCCTTCGCCCACCGCCGTGCCGTTGTAATTCTGGCCAAAACTCACCAGCGGCCAGCCGAAGTTCTCGCCAGGGCCGGGGCGGTTGATTTCGTCGCCACCCATCGGGCCGTGTTCATGCAGCCACAGCCGCCCGTCCGGCCCCAGCGTTGCACCCTGGGGGTTGCGGTGGCCGTAGGACCAGATTTCCGGCAGTGCCCCCTGCGGGCCAGCGCCCGATGCAAACGGGTTGTCGGCGGGAATGCGCCCGTCGGTGTGGATGCGGACGACCTTGCCCAGGTGGTTGTCCAGCGACTGCGCACCGCTGGCCTGGCTGAAGCGCTCGCCCAGGGTCAGGAACAGCGTGTCTTTGTCCTGCACGATGCGGCAGCCGAAATGGAGGCGGCTGGCCACCTTGGGCTGCTGGCGAAAGATCACCCGCACGTTGTCGAGGCGGGCCAGGTCTGCCGACAGCTCGGCCCTGGCCAGCGCGGTGCCGTTGCGCTGCGGCCCGCGCTCGGACGGCAGGGCCAAGGTGGTGCCAGTCGGCTCCGCCTCGCTGAAGCAAAAGTACACCACCCGGTTGCGGGCAAAGTCGGTGTCGGTCACCACATCCAGCAGCCCGCCCTGCCCACCGGCGGCCACAGCTGGCACACCCGCCAGTGCCGGGCCGATGCGGCCATCGGGCTGCACCACCCGCATGCGCCCTGGGCGCTCGGTGACCAGAAACCGGCCTTGCGGCAGAAAAGCCACGGCCCACGGGTGCGCCAGCCCCTGGGCCACCACTTCGGTGGTGACTTCTGTCAGTGCTGCCGGGCGGTTGGTTGCCTGTGGCTCTGGCTGCATGCCCTGTGCCTGTGCCCAGGACAACGGTGCATGGGCCAGTGCCCAGCACAGCAGCAACCAGGACGAGCGTCTGGCAACGCGGGGGGAGGATGGGCGTGGCATGGTGGCTCCTGAACGGCAAAAGCGTGCATTGGCCAGGTGACCAACGCAGGCAGAGTCAGCGGAATCGGCAGCCGGATTCTGAAGCCATCAGCCCCAGATGTTGCGCACTTCGGCCAGCACCCTTTCGCCGAGTGCGGGTTGGTCGCAGGCCAGCACGCGGCGCTCGGGCATGCCGCGCAGCCAGGTGAGCTGGCGTTTGGCCAGCTGGCGGGTGGCGGCGATGCCGGTTTCGCG
>CALMMY010000509.1 GCA_937868695.1 uncultured Comamonadaceae bacterium | reverse complement strand
GCAAACGAGTCGGCCATCAGCGCGTTGAACCAGGTGTTCATTTCACGGAAGTTGCCGCTGTCCCAGCCCACAGATGCGGCGGACGATGCGGCCACGGCCTGCATGCTGGCTGTGGTGGCGTTGTACTGGAACACGGCGGTCAACCACGCGGCCTGGCTCATGGTGATGGTGGAGTAGCAGGCCGAGTTGGTCACGGGCGCGGGGTCGGGGCTGCCGCCGACCAGCAGGCGGACGATGGCATCGGCGCACACCTTGGCTTCCTGGTTGGCAATGTGGCCGGCCTTGGGCTGGGTGGTGGCGCTGCTGTCGCCAATGATGTGAACCTTGCCCGCCCCGGCCACGGTGCTGGCGTAGCTCAGCACGTTCACGCCCGCAAACCGGCTTTCGGTGGCGTTGGCCAGGCCGTTGGCGGTGATGATGGTGCCCGCCTTCTGGCGCGGAATGAGGTTGACCACATCGCCCTTGAACTGGCCCATGGGCGTGTTCAGCGTCATGGCAACGGGGTCCACCTGGGTGACTTCGGCGTTGGGCACGTACTGGATGACGCTGCCGTGCAGCCCGGTGAAGGCGGACATGAAGTTGTCGCGCTCGGCCACGATGTCGGCGTTGGCATCGAGCACGATGAGTTTGCTGCCGGGTTTGTGTACCTTCATCCAGTCGGCCAGCAGGCAAGCACGCTCGTAGGGGCCGGGGGGGCAGCGGTAGGGCACCTTGGGAATGCTCAGGATGGCGGTGCCGCCGCTGGGCATGGCGGCCAGTTGGCTGGCCAGCAGGCTGGTCTGGCTGCCCGCTTTCCAGGCGTGGGGCATGCGGTCTGAGCTGCCCAGGCCGGGCACGGTGTCAAACTCAATGCCGGGGGCCAGCACGATGCGGTCGGCGCTCAGCACCTGGCCCGAGGCCAGGGTGACCTTCACGCCCACGGGGTCGATGGCGGTCACGTCGCCCAGCACCACATTCACGCCGTAGCTGTTGCGCAGGGTGTCGTAGCCGTAGGCCAGGCTGGAGAGGCTGCGCTGGCCGGTCAGCACCAGGCTGCTCATGATGTTGGAGGTGTAGCTGCTCTGGCGCTCGACCAGGGTCACGTCGATCATGTCGCCCCACAGGCGCAGGTATTTGGCCACGGTGGCCCCGGCCATGCCGCCGCCCACCACGATCACGCGGGCTTTGGCTGCCGCGCCGGGGGGCGTGCTGATGGTGGCATTGGTGTTGCTGGCGGTTGAGCTGGTGGTGCTGGAGCTGCTGCTGGTATCGGCATCGGTTTCGGCATCGCCGGAGCCACCGCCGCCGCAGGCGCTGAGCAGGGCGGATGTGAAAGCCAGTGAGCCGGAGCGGCGGAGAAAGGCGCGTCTGTCCATGATGGTGTTCTCTTCTGAAAAGTGGAATGGGGGAAGGAGCGGACGCGCGTTCAGCGTTGGGTTGACAGCCACTGGGCCAGGGCCTGGAGCTGGGCATCGGTGTAGCCCAGCGCATGCTTGGCCATGATGCCGTTGCCTTCCTGGCCGGCCTGGAACTCTTTCAGGTCGCTGTAGAGGCTGCTGGCGGACTTGCCTGCCAGCCGGTCAAAGCCGGGGCCTTTGCCGTTGGTGCCGTGGCACTGGAAGCAGTTGGAGGCCAGCAGGCGGCCATTGGGGATGGTGGATGTGGTGGTCTGGGCGTGGACGCTGGTCAGGGCCAGCACCAGGGGCAGGGCGGCCCCCAGAGCCAGGAGTGGCCGCAGGGTGCGGGGCGCACGGCGTGGCGCGGTGCGGGGAAATGTGGTCATGTGAAATGCCTCCGTCTGAAGGGGCTGCACAAGCGCAACCCCCGACGGGGATTTCACCGGGGTGACATGAGTTTTGGCTTAACCGAGGTTGTGGCCTTGAGGCGGAGAACCGGCTTGCCCGGTGGCCGCCAGCAGCCACCGGCACAGGGTGGCTCCGCTGGGCGGGCGCTTGCGCCACACCAGCAGCAGCGTGTGGCCCTGTGCCATTGCAAACAGGTGCGTGCCCATAGGTTCATCCAAGGGGGCCCACACGGCCTGAAACGTCTGCCAGGCCAGCGCGGGGTCGGCGGCGGTGAGCATGCAGCCGTGCATGGCCTGGCGCTGGCGGCCATCGGCCATGCGGTTCGGGAAAGTCTTCGATTTTTTGTCTGGCTTGTCCGGGCTGTCTTCGCCCCAGAGTTCAAAGCCGGGCCAGGCCTCGTCGCGCTCCAGCAGCAGTGCGCCGTGCCGCTCGCGCCACAGGGGCACACCCAGCCCCATGTAGCCGGGGGTGGTTTGCAGCTCCAGGGCGGTGGCTTGCAGGCCGGGGCGGGTGAGTGTCCAGGCATCGCGCACCCGGAATTCGGTGGCCCCGGTGCTGTGGCCACGCATGATCCAGTCGCGCAGCGGGTAACCCAAGTCGGTGATGAGTTGGGCAATGTGCCCGGTGTCAGGGGCCGGTGCAAAGGCGTGGCCCAGCATGGCGGCTGCGCGTTGGCGCTGGCGGCGGCGGTCTGTCAGCCAACGCACCGCCCACCATGCACCCGTCAGGCCCACCGCCACCCAAAAAGGGGCGGGCAACCCGTCAAACTGCATGTACAGCACCGCCACCAGCAGCGTCAGATAAAGGAGGTTGGCTGGGCGCAGGTTGAACATGGTGGCGTGGTGTTGACGCTGATGGGCTGCGTTCAGACTGATGGGGGCGCGCGGCGGCGGCTGGGGCCGCGCCGCAGAATGACGCGCTCCACCACGGGCAGGGGAATGTCGTTTTGCTTCAGCAGGGCAATGGCTTCGTCAGGTGCTTGCGCTTGAAACAGTTTTTGCGCGTCCCGCACTGCCTTGGCCATGCGCTGGTTGGGGCGGCCGTAATCCGGTTCAAGTTTGTTGTTGGTCATGGTCAGTGTGCTTCTGGGGGGCGCGATTGTGGCGACTGATCCCCAATGTCACGCTGACAGGCGTGCCAAGTATCCGGTTATGGATGGCAAAACCACCGAAATGCACGAAAAAATCACACATCGGTGTGCAGTGTGACGTTTTTCAGACTGCTGCTGTGGCAGTCGGTGTGGCCGATGGGCTGGCCGCAGGAGCCGCGCCTGGCCCGCCGCCGCGTGCGAACGTGACCACATGATCCACCTGCGGGCGGATGCCGATCCACTCGCCGAGTTCGTGGTTGTGGTGCGAGGGCACATGGGTCATCACCACCTCGCCGCTGGCCAGGCGCAGGGTGTACAGAAACTCCGATCCCCTGAAAGCTTTGCGCGTGATCTGCGCCTTCACGGGCGAGGCATCGTCGTGGACGATGTCGTCGGCCCGCAGCAGCACATCGCACAGCCCGGCTTCATAGGCGCTGGGCAGGGGGCATTCTTCCAGGTCGCGCAGGGCACCGAGCGGGGTGTGTACGCTCACATCGCCGTCTTCCAGCCGGATTTGCGCGGGAGCAAACACGCCGTGGCCGATGAACTCGGCCACAAAGCGGGTGGCCGGGCGGTGGTACAGGGCGTAGGCATCGTCCCACTGGTGCAGGTGGCCCTGGTGCATCACACCGATCACGTCGCCGATGGCAAAGGCCTCAAGCTGGTCGTGGGTGACGAACAGGGCGGTGGCTCCGGCGGCCTTGAGGATGGCGCGCACCTCGTGCGCCAGGCGCTCGCGCAAATCCACATCCAGGTTGGAGAAGGGCTCGTCCAGCAGCAGCAGCCGGGGTTTGGGGGCCAGGGCGCGGGCCAGGGCCACGCGCTGCTGCTGCCCGCCCGACAGCTCGTGCGGGTAGCGGTTGCCCATGTGGGCCAGACCCACCAGCTCCAGCACTTCGGCGGTGCGGCTGGCGCGTTCGGCCTTGGGCAGGTGGTTCAGGCCGAAGGCGACGTTGCGGCCCACGTCCAGGTGCGGAAACAGCGCGTAGTCCTGAAACACCATGCCGATGCGCCGCAGCTCGGCGGGCACGTGGGTGGTGGCGGCGCTGACGGTTTCGCGCTCAATGGCGATGCTGCCTGCGCTCACGCGCTCCAGCCCAGCCACGGCCCGCAGCAGGGTGGTCTTGCCGCAGCCCGACGGGCCGATGAGCACACCGATGTCGCCCGCACGCAGGCCCAGGGTCACGCCATCGACGGCAGCGCCAGACGCGCCGGGGTAGCGGATGCAGAGGTTGGAGACGTTCAGAAACATGG
>CALMMY010000508.1 GCA_937868695.1 uncultured Comamonadaceae bacterium | reverse complement strand
GCAATATGGAAAGAGCCAGGTTGGTACTGGAGTCTTTTGGTTTGCGTTGCCTGGCTATGCCAACGCTGTCGGCAGCGCCGCCATCCGGGCCTGATTCGTACGTGACAAATGGCTGCTCACGCAGTCCGTGCTGGCGCAGTATGTGAGAAGGGATGATCAGCAGGGGAACGGGCTCGCCTGTGCGCATGAACCCTTTCAGTTGGGCTTCGTAGCGCATCACATCAAGGTCCGTGGCCTCCCTCAACAGAAATTGCGCCGGACGGGTTGCATCCCCTTCATAGATGGCATGCAGAAATGCCCGAAATCGCTCGACCTCTTTTTTGTATGAACGGTAAGTATTGGTGTTTCGCATCCTCACAAATCCGAGCCAATTCGAGAGGGCCCATGTGTCATCGACGGTTCCGCCGAATGTCGTGTTTGACCCAGTCGAAATCGATCTGACAGCTGAATCAGTTATCTGGAATGTTGATGCAGCTACTTCATTCATTCTTGGCTTGATGATTTGTTGTTGATGGATGTTGGATATTTTATTCCAGATTGTGCTTGTTTGTCGATTTATTGGGATCGAATTCAGAAGCTCTTTTCTTCAATTTAATGGCAACTTCCTCGTTCGTGATTTTTTTTCGCTTGTCTGCGCGAGCGGCACAAACCTTGGCGCGAATCCAGTCGTCTTGCTGCAAAATTGCCAGGGCAAATTGGACACTATTTGAATTTGTGTCGTGATGATCGGTCATGGAGTGGCTCCCAATTCACCGAACTTAAGCCAGTAGAATAGACAGATCGTTGATTTGATTGATTATTCTCTGAGGTTGGCATGAATTCTGCCTCAATACTGTGATTCCATCCAGCTCATTCTGACTCGACTGTCCGAACACCTTCACAGCCCGGCTTTTGCAGCCTCGGCCCGTCACCCCGATTTCCCCGCTGCCTTCACGCGCTCTCGCAAGTTGCCCCTGCCCACGCTGGTGGCGGCACTGTGCGGCTTTCGCGGTGGCAGCGTGCAAAGCGAGCTCGACAGCTTCTTTGCCCACAAAGGCGGTGCGTGCAGCGGTGCAGGCCTGTTGCGTCATGTCACCGACCGGGCTCTGGCCAAAGCGCGATCCAAACTGCATGTGCCCGCCCTGTGGGCGTTGAATGCGCAGCTGATTCAGGGGATGCAGGATCAGGGCTTGGTGTCGCTGTGGAAGGGACACCGCCTGGTTTGCGCCGATGCCACCGTGCTGGCCCCGGCCCAGCGGGCGTGTCACCGCACGCGTGGTCTGGCGGCTCCCAGCCAGCGTGCCCTGGGGCTGTATCTGCCGGGCAATGAGGTGATGCTGCATGTGGCCGTTGGCCCCGAGAGTGAGGGTGAGCGCCAGATGCTGTTTGACCAGCTCGACTTGTTGCGTGCGGGTGATGTACTGGTACTTGACCGGGGTTATCCGGCCACATGGCTGGTGCAACTGCTGCACCAGCGGGGCATTGACTTCATCATCCGCTGTGACAGTACGCACAGTTGGAAGGCCGCGCGTGAGTTGCTGCGTGGTGCGGGAAAGACCCCTGGGCGTGCTGGTGACGAATGCTGGGCTTATCTGGCAACCACCACCGCTGACAAAGTGAGCATCTGGGAGTTGGATGGGCCTGCGCAGATGCGTGTGCGGCTGGTGCGCCACGTCAGCAGCTCGGGCCGTGTGCGGGTGCTGGTCACGTCGCTGACTGAAGGTGTGGCCACTGCGGCTGAGCTGGGGGACCTTTACCATGGCCGCTGGCGCATCGAGGAGGCGTTCAAGCGACTCAAGCACCGCCTGGGGCTGGAGAGTGTCAGTGGTTTGAGCCAGCACGCCTTGCTGGTGGATGTGGCCACAAAGGTGTTGGCTGACAACCTGGCCTCTTTGCTCAACCGGTCTGTGGACTTGGGTGCCCAACAGGATGACGAAGCTGTTGTTGTCAGCCGCAAAGTCAACCGGGCAACGGCGGCCAAGGCGTTGTCGCGCTGTGTGCGCACGTTGCTGCTGCATGTGCAAACCATCACCTCGCTCATCCATGACTGGGCTGCCATGATGGGGCGTTCGCTGATCCGTCATGTGCAGGGGCGAAATCAGCCTCGCAAGAACGCCCGACACAAGCCTCATCCTTCTCAGGCTTACAAACGGGCGGCTTAAGTTCGGTGGATTGGGGGAGGGCCTCGTTCCATGTTTCGGTCAGTTCGTAGCGGTATCGGTTGCATGCGGAAAATTG
>CALMMY010000507.1 GCA_937868695.1 uncultured Comamonadaceae bacterium | reverse complement strand
AGTTTGTTCAAAGACACCGAGAGGTCACGCAGCACCTGCGGGCTGTCGCCCAGCGTAGTGCGCAACTGCCGCATCAATGCCACGCTTTCGGAAACCGCCGCATGGGCTTCGGTCAACCGTGAGTTTGCAAGAGCGTGTTCGAACAATTCCTCCAATGCCACTGCCCATTCACGCAGGGCTGCGGGTTGTTGACGGTTGTTTGTACTTTGGGCACGGTCACGGGCAACCTGAACGGCTTGCCGGAGTGAAGTGAGTTGCTCAGACCAAGCATCCGAAGCTTCGGAAGATTGGGGGGATGTCAGCTGCACGTTTGCGCTGACAGCGGGCATTGGCCAGGCGGCGGCCACTTCGGCTGTGAATGAGCGCACATGCCACAAATCAGGGGCCAGTGTGGGCACGCGCAATGCCCAGGTTGTTGGCAAGCACAGCACCAGAGGGCAGGAAAATTCTCGCAACAACCATTCGCGCGACTCATTCAGCAATGCCATCAAGGCAGCCCGCTCCATATCCCAACTGGCGGGGCCATCCACCGGGTCATGGCTCAACATCTCCACCCACACCGGGGCGCGCAGCCTGCCCCATCTTTGCTGGTGCTGGTGCAAACCATCCAAGACAGCCCGTGCGGCCCCGTTGGCCTGTGCCGGGTTTAACCGGGTCATGGGGGCTGTTCGCCACGCCCACGCATCGTCGGCCCACTGCACAATCTGTTCGGTGGCCGAGGCCCCCGGTGAAAACAGTACGCACAGACTGAAGCCTTCACTCCACTCCATGTGCAGGCGCATTTCGGCCCAAATATCCTCAGGGGTGTGCGCCATCAGATGGGATGAGTTGTGGATGCAGCAGATACTGCACGTCGCACCAGTCGCGCCCGTTGCGGTAGTTCAAGATCAAGCCGCTGTCAAACAATCTGGCCAGCTCGTGCAGATTGGTCATTGAGGCCAAGCCCGTTCCGTGGGTTTTGCGCACCTCAGCCAGCCACCGCTTGTCATCTTCAGCCAAAGGCATTTCGTTGAGCAGCATTTGTTCTGCCAGTTGCACCCAGCGATCGCTGTCAAGCGGCGGCGTTACCCGTGCAGCGTGGGCCTTGGTGCAGACCGAACGAATGAGACGGAAAAAATCCCGCACACTGCCGCTGCTGGCCAGGGCCAGACGCTGAAGATGCTTCACCGGAATGAGCCGCTGCACGTCAGGGTAACGGCGGCTGACGCAGGCCACCAGCAGGGCCACGCCTTTATCACAGGGGGTCGCTGCCTGTGTGGATGCCGAATCAGCGGGCGTTTCAAACACCTTCACATGGGGCAAGGTACACACTTCCACACCGAAATAGGAGCCAATGCGCGGGCTCAAAAACGGTAGGTAAGGCGGCACGCTGTACACCACATCAATGTGTTCGAGCTTGAGGTGTTCGCCATTGGCATCGAAAGTGCGGGCAATCGCGTCGTAGCACACTTCGGCATCAGCCCCGGTCACGCGCAAACGCTCCAGTGAGTCCAGAATCAACACCACGCGTGTTCCTGATCCGACGCTGGCCTGAGCGCCCTGCACCACTTCTTTGGCAAACCCACGAACCTGCTCGGCCAATTTTCCAGGTGCATTCTTGACCGCGTCCAGTACTTTCTGGCGCAGGTCTGGTCGGCGTTTGAACTCGGCCTTGAAGCTGATTTTGGCCTGAGCCACAGATTCATCGCCCACTGACAGTTCGGGGCTCAACTCGGGAACGCTGATATCGGTGTTTTTCAAAAAAGACCACAGCCTGGCTACAGGCCCACCCGACATGCCGTGCATGCTTGGCAGCATCTGCTCTGCTTCATCTGCCAGTGCGGCTGCCATGTTCAGCAGCAATCCCTCAATGTGGAGGGGCTCTGCCATGTTGAGGTAGTCCATCATGTCAACCACCAGTACCACATACCCGTTTTGACGCAGGTTGGCTGCCATGCGGCGCAGCTCAGTGGACTTGCCCACCCCTCGGTGCCCCGTGAACAGCCATGTGCCGGGTCGGTCTGACATTTCAATACTGGCCTGCAAATCCTCCAATGGGCTGTAGCCTTCACTTGCATGAAGGTTTTCTACATAGAGTTCTTTGTCCGCAGGCACACTCACATCCAGCGGGCGCTCAAAATCCAGCGATCGAAACAGCGCCTGAAAACTGGGTTGATCAGGATTCATGGGGGCATGGTTGGCCATCAGGCCAGCTCTTCCTTGCGGATGCGGGTGATGGGGGCCAGCACGGTGGGCAG
>CALMMY010000506.1 GCA_937868695.1 uncultured Comamonadaceae bacterium | reverse complement strand
CTGCCTGGGTGTGATCAGCTGGTAAGTGGGATTGGATTGGCCACCTGCAAACTTCTGCAGTGTTAATGGCCCTTGAAAATCCACCAAGTGTTCCGACAGCCAGTTTTGCAGGCGGGGTAGGTCAATGGCTTGGTGGTCAGGGCCTGCGTGGTTGCCTGTAGGCGAAACGTTGGTTGGCTGCTGCATGGGATGGGAGTGTGTTCAGGGTTGGGGTGCCGCCATTGCCCCCACCCCGTTTGCCCATGCAGGGCAGAGGGAAGGGGTCAGGTGTCGGCCTCGGAGATTCGCATCAGAGCTTGGCGTTGCCTCACCACCAAGCCACCTGGCTCGATGCGGATGGCACCCTCTCGCTCCATGGATTTCAATTCCTGGTTGACGCGCTGGCGCGATGCGCCCAGCAACTGGGCCAGTTCTTCCTGGGCCAGTTGCAAGCCGATGCGGGTTTCGTTGCCATCTGACAGACAGGGCACGCCATAGCTGCGCACCAAGTGCAGGAGTTGCTTGGCCAGCCGCGCACGCAGGGGCAGGGTATTCAAATCTTCTACCAAGCCGAACAGAGTGCGGATGCGCCGGGCTTGCAAACGCATCAACGCCTCGTACAACTCGACATGGATAGACAGGATTTTGTTCAGATCGTTGCGCGCCACGCACAGCAGTGTGGTCGAGCCGTGGGCATAGGCATCGTGCGTCCGCTGGTCGCCGTCGAACATGGCCACATCGCCAAACCACACACCGGGCTCCACATAAGTGAGTGTGATCTGCTTGCCAGACAACGAGATTGAGCTGACGCGCACCGCCCCTTTGGCCACGGCTGTCCATTCGGTGGGCGGATCGCCCCGAGCGGTGATGAGGTCGCCGTCTTTGTAGCGTTTGACGTAGGCGCATCGAAGAATGTCGTGTCGGAGGGATGGAGAAAGGCTGGTAAACCACCGACCTGAGTTGATGGCTTCTCTTTCCTCCATTGTCAGAATGGGTTCATCCATGCGCTGTCCTTTGAGTGACTGGAATATTGAATGTTGTCGCCACCGAGACCCGCACGGGCAGGCGGGGCAGGGTGAAGGAGATGGGTGTGTTCAGTAGAACACTCAGGCTTCGGTCTGATGAAGGCTCAGGCCCAAAGCCCCACGCCTGCGCAGCCAGGGTGATGGGCGGTAGCGGGTATCGCCATACACTGTTTGCAGGTTGAACAGTACTTCCAGCACATTACCGGGGCCAATGTGGTCACCCAACGCCAATGGGCCCATCGGGTAACCCAGGCCCAGTGTGACGGCGGTGTCCAGGTCTGCTGGGCTGCAAATGCCTTGCTGGCACATGTCGGCGGCAATGTTCACGATGTGGGCCAGCACCCGCTGTGTCACAAAGCCACCGCTGTCTTTGATTACGCTGACCGGTTTGCCATCGCGGGCAAACAAGGCCCAGGCGGCGTGTTTCATGTCCAGGCGTGTTGCGGGGTTGGTGGCCAGAACCCGCCTGCGGGTGGATGCATCGTCCAGCAGCATGTCAATACCCAGGGTGCGGGTGGGGTCAAGGCGCTCCACCGCTGCCAGCGTGGTCACATCCAGGCCCAGTGGAGCCACCAGAATCAGTGCATTGGCCGATGGCGTGGCTGCCGTCTCAATGCTGGCTCCCAGGTCTTTGAGCAGCTTGTAGATGCCGGGTCTGCGGGCTGCCTTGGGGGATACCCAGACTGGCGGCATGTGCTCGACACTGGGCACAGGCGGCTGCGGAGGGCGTTGTATTTGCTGATCGGTATAAGTGTAAAAACCCCGACCTGTTTTGCGCCCCAGTACGCCCGCCGTCAAACGCTGAGCTGTGATGACGCTTGGGCGGTAGCGGGCTTCGTCGTAATACTGGCGGTAGATGGACTCCATCACTGGGTGCGATACATCCAGTCCCGTCAAATCCATCAGCTCAAAAGGCCCCAGTTTGAAGTCCGCCTGGTCTTTCAGGATGGTGTCAATCTCGGCAAAACTGGCGACTTGCTCGCTCCTGATTTTCAGAGCTTCGGTGGTGTAGGCCCGTCCGGCATGGTTGACGATGAAGCCCGGAGTGTCTTGGGCCACCACCGGGGTGTGGCCCATTTCACGTGCATACTGGCAAAGCTGTTCGACCACACCAGGCCCGGTGTTCAGGCCCGGAATCACCTCGACCACTTTCATCAAGGGTACGGGGTTGAAGAAGTGAAACCCCACCATGTTGCTTTCGCGTGCCAGACCCGCAGCGATGGCTGTGACCGACAAAGATGATGTGTTGGTGGCCAGGATGGTGTCGGGATGCGTGCTGTTGATCAGCTCTGCCATCAGTTCGCGTTTCACGGGCAGGCTCTCAACAATCGCTTCGACGATGAGAGTGCAGTGTTTCAGTTGCGTGATGTCATCAGCCAGTTGCAGTCGCTTGGTCAGTTCCGCCACTTCAGCGGCGGACTTCTTGCCTTTTTGAGCTTGTTTGACCCACTGGGCTTCGACTGCTGCAATGGCCTGTGCAGCCGCAGCAGGTTGCTTGTCATACAGCCAGACGAGGCTGCCAGCTTGGGCCGCCAGTTGCGCGATGCCGCGTCCCATGGCTCCTGTGCCAACGATGCCGATCTGCGTGAAAGTGGGGTGCTTGGAGATTGGGTTCATGAAAAAAAGAATGATTCTGCTGTGACAGAATGGTGCCACGAAATGACACGAGAGCCTATGTTCCGCAGCTACCTACTTGGAAGTGTGATTGCACTTGCTTCAGCCAACTGCTTCGGCCTGTCTCTGGGATTGCCTAACGGCCAAGCGATTGTCGGACAAAGCCTGAATGTGTCTGTGCCAGTCGTGCTGGCCGAAGTTGAAACCGTTTCCGAACTTTGCGCCAAAGCGCAGGTTTCATTCGCAGAAACACCCGTCAGCAGCCAGTCGATCCGGGTGACCACCTCAGTCGCATCCGAGACTGGCTCGGCAGTTGTCCACATCCGTTCGCTTGCGGTGCTCAACGAACCGTATGTGTTGTTGGATGTTCAGGTTGGGTGCAGAAACCCCATTGCCCGCCAATACGTACTGCTGGCGGAAATGCCCGCGTCGGCCTCCAAGCCACCACCCAGTCCAGCAGAAAAACAGAAGGGTGTCATGCCTGGCGTGGCACCTGTGCGCAACGGCACTGTGTCAGCGCCCCAATCCCCTTTGTCTCCAGCAACCAGCGAAGGGCCATCCCATCCGACCAAATTGGCAGCCCAATCACCCCGTCCTGTGGTGCCCCGTGCTTTGCCCCTCAACCCTGACATGGCACCTGCTGCCAGTGCGGTCAAAACCGTTTCACGCTTGCAGCTTGATCCAGCTGAATTGTCCGAAGCCGTTGCACATTGGGTTCCGGTGCTCAAGCTCAGCAGCTCATCGGTCGGCCCCATGTCAGACGATGCCAGCACTGATTTGCAGCAACAGCGCCATGCATGGAGGATGGTTTGGTTGTCTTTGAATGCGCCTTCCGATCTGGAATCGGGGGCAGTCAACAAGTTGAAAGAAGCTGAAATCAGGGTCAAGCAATACCAGGATGAGCTGGGGCAGACCCGGCAGCAACTGGCTTCATTGAAGGCCCAGTTGACGCAGGCCGAGGATGCACCCCTTGTCAGTCCGTTGGTGCTGATTTTGGGAGGTGTCTCACTGCTTTCCATGACTGGCCTGGTTCTGGCTGTGTTGCGTTCCCGCCAGCTCTTGGCCGATCAGCGGAAATGGTGGACATCGAAGGCAACGGATGGGCAGTCTACTGACAGTCTGGCCGAGTCAGCGCGTCACCGTGCCGATGCACCCCAGCCCACAGCATCCAAGTGGTTGCCACGCTCTGCCAGTCTGGACATGAAATTGGATTCCTTGTTTCAGACTGATCAATCAGTCGGTCACAGGCAGGCCTCCCATTCGCCAATCTCGATGCAACCTGATTCCAGTGCGCCATCGGAGTTCATGCCAAGCACGCTTGCCGACGCAAATCGCTCATTGGCCACAGAAGAACTGTTTGATTTGCAACAACAGGTCGAGTTTTTCATTTCACTGGGGCAAACGGAGCAGGCTGCCAATGTGCTCAGAGCGCACTTGGCCGATGAACTGCAACCCAGTCCTTTGGCCTATCTTGACTTGCTCAAGCTCTATCACCAACTCAATCAGAAAGATGCTTACGATGCCTTGAGGGAGAAGTTCAACCACCACTTCAACGGCAGTGCGCCTGTTTTTGAGAAGTATGCGGTTTCAAGGCGGGGGTTGGAGCGGTACACCAAAGCGATTACCCGGCTGCAAGCCGTCTGGCCGCGCAAAGAGGTTTTGAATCTGATCGAGACAGCCCTGTTCAGTCACCCATCCGAGACTGGGGAGCTTTCAGAAAATGGTGCGGTTTTTGACTTGGAGGCCTACCGCGATCTGCTTCTCTTGTACGGAATTGCCCGTGAAATCACGGCAGAAAATGGGGGTGAGGAACGCTTCAACAAGCCAGACGAGCAAGTGCAATCGGTGCCTGTTACGACCTTGCAACCATTGGTGGCCGAAGCCGCACCAGTTCAGCCACCCATGTTGGACATTGATTTGAGTGGCACTACCCTGCAAGTCAGCGCAGGCAACCTGTTAGGAGTGACTGAAAAACCGGCAGACTGTTTCCTGCCTGTGTTTGACTCGTCAGCGGGCTCGCCAGAATCAGAGATGACAGCCGATGAGAGCGACTTTATGCCCCGACACAATGACGTTTCTGTGGATCTGGATGACCTGGATTTTTCCAGTCTGGAGCCACGCCGTGATTTGAGCATTCGGAAATCGGGTACCCGAGACTGACTCAAGTCTGTTTTTTCAGAACGGATGGTGACCCGTTATTTGCGCTCACCCATTTCGTCTGCGCACATTCAAAGAGCCTGGATTGACAATGTTGGTGGGGGTACCGTGAATGAAGTTAATGACATTGTCGAATGCGGCACTGAAGTACGCCTCGTAGCTGTCGCGCTCCACATAGCCGATGTGTGGTGTGCAAATGCAGTTCTCCAGCCTCAACAGGGCGTGCCCCTGTAGGATGGGTTCGGATTCAAAAACATCGATGGCGGCCAGCCCTGGCCTGCCCCGGTTCAGTGCGGCAATCAGGGCATCCGGTTCAATCAGTTCGGCACGCGATGTGTTCACCAGCAAGCTGGTGGGTTTCATGGTGGACAAATCATCGAGAGTGATGCAGTTGTGTGTACTGGCCGCGTACCGCAAGTGAATGGACAGCACATCGCTTTCTGCAAACAAGGCGGCTTTGCTTTCAGCAACCAGGTGCCCATCGGCCAAAGCCCGCTGGCGGGCATCGTCACTTCCCCAGATGACGACCCGCATGCCAAATGCTTTGCCGTAGGCTGCGACCGTAGAGCCAACCTTGCCGTAGCTCCATATGCCCAGCGTGCGTCCTTTGAGTACCGTACCCAATCCGAAGTTGGTGGGCATGGACTGGGATTTGAGCCCCGACTGTTGCCATGCGCCGTGCTTCAGGCTCGCAATATATTGGGGAAGTCTGCGCATGGATGCCATGATCAGCGCCCACGTCAATTCCGCAGGCGCAACGGGAGAGCTGACCCCTTCGGTGACTGCGATACCGTGTTCTGTGCATGCCTGCACATCAATGTGGGTGCCAACACGGCCCGTTTGGGCTATCAATTTGAGTTTGGGCAATTTTTCAATCAATTGCCGGGTGATGTGACTGCGTTCCCGTATCAGGATGAGTATGTCGGCATCCCGAAGTCTGACCGAGAGTTGCCCGACTCCTTTGACTGTGTTGGTAAAGACTTTGGTGGAGTAGGGCTCAAGTTTGCTGGAACAAGACAATTTGCGAACAGCATCTTGGTAGTCGTCGAGGATCACGATATTCATATTCATATTGTGCCTGCACGCACCGAATGGCAAACCCGCAACTACATCAGGGGTGTGTTTCTGATTAAACCAACCGCCACCCCTTCAATGGCGAACTGCTCTTTGCCGTTGACGAGCAGTGTGTCGAAATCAGGGTTTTCCGGGCGCAGTTCAATGTGGTGGGCCGTACGCCAAAACCGCTTGACGGTGACATCGTTTCCCAAACGGGCGACCACAATCTGCCCATTTTTGACTTCTTGCGTAATCTGAACAGCCAGAAAGTCGCCATCCAGAATGCCGATTCCTTGCATGGACATGCCCTTTACTTTCAGAAGGTAGTCGGGCTTACGCTGAAACAGTCCGGAATTGATCTGAAAAGTCTGCTCGACATGCTCTTGTGCCAGGATGGGAGAACCTGCGGCAACCCGTCCGATGAGTGGAAGGCTCAGTGTGTCGCGCTCCCAGTCAGTCGGTTTGGCTGTCGGTGGCCAATTGGCCGCATGGATAGACTTCAGCGCGTCTGACTTGAGCCGAATGCCGCGTGATGTGCCACTGATCAATTCAATGGCACCTTTGCGTGCCAAGGCTTGCAGGTGTTCCTCTGCTGCGTTAGCTGAACGAAAACCCAGCTCGGCCGCAATCTCGGCGCGTGTCGGTGGTGCGCCTGTGTGGGCAATCGTGCGCTCAATGAGTTCGAGTATCTGCTGTTGGCGTTCAGTCAGCTTGGGCTGAGAATCGGTTTTACTGTGCATGTGATGCCTTTCGTGGGCAAATGCCCCGTGCGGGTGTGGTTGTATGGTTTTTTATCCAGTTACTGCATTTATAACCAGTTGAAGAAAGACAATGGCCCATGAGCAATAAAAAAATTCTGGTGCTGGGAACCGGCGGCACCATTGCCGGTCGTTCTGCTGTGGCAGGAGACAACATAGGCTACCGGGCCGCAGAGGTGGGCGTGGATGATTTGTTGCAGGGCTTGAACCTGCCATCCTCCGCCTTGATTGGTCATGTTCTTGAGGCTGTGCAAGTGGCACAGATTGACAGCAAAGACATGGGGCCTGCGGTGTGGCAGTCTTTGCTGCTGGCGCTGAATGCGGGTCAGGCCGATCCCGATGTGGTTGCCATGATCATCACGCACGGTACCGATACGATTGAGGAGACTGCGTTCTTACTCAGTTGCTTGCTGCCATCCGACAAGCCCATCGTGTTGACGTGTGCCATGCGTCCAGCGACTGCTCTGACCCCGGATGGCCCACAGAATTTGCGCGATGCCATCAGCGTGGCGGTTGATCCCTTGGCAACGGGTGTAATCGTGGTGGCTGCTGGCCAGGTGCATCGGGCCGAGCATGTCATGAAGGTACACAGCTACCGCACTGATGCATTCCATTCAGGCGACGAAGGCCCTTGTGGCTGTGTAGAGGAAGGGCGTGTGCGTTGGTACCACCCGTTGCCTCGCAACGAGTCCATTGCGCTCTCAGAAGATGCACAACAAACTGCCACGCGCGTGATTTTGTCGGGAGCAGCTTGGCCCCGTGTGGAGATTGTTCTCAGTCATGCCGGTGTTTCCGGTGACGGTGTGGATGCCCTGATGACCCAGGCCAACGGGCCACGGCCTGTGCAAGGCTTGGTGGTGGCTTGTACGGGCAACGGCACCATTCACCATGAGTTGCAGGCGGCGTTGGAGCGAGCAAGCCAAGCGGGTGTGGTGGTGTGGCGGAGCACGCGCTGCCTGTTCGGGCGGATCATCTGTGCTGAGGGATCACCGGATTCAGCAGATCCAAGCGCTTGGCGTGCTGTCAGTTTTTCACCAGTCAAGGCGCGTCTGGCTTTGGCGTTGGCGCTCATGTCCGACAGTCTTGCCCGGTAGGTTGGAATGCCCGCAGCAAATGGGGGCTTTCGGTCACCTGCTTTGCCCCACCGGAGGCTGAATCACGGTGTATCCCAACCTGGTGGGGTGGCCGACACGCCACCCCCGAGGCTGACAGATGGCATGCACAGGTGTGCTTGCGGACAATCAGCCTGCGCTGGTGAGTTGGTTATCAGCTGGCCAGTGCGCTGAACGCCCGAGCCGTGATTTCATCCACTGTGCCCGTTCCGCTGATGGCACGGTATTTGGGGGCTGCTTCGGGTTCCGATGCCGCCCATTGGCTGTAGTAGTCAACCAGCGGACGAGTCTGTGAGCTGTAGACATCCAGACGTTTCTTGACTGTTTCTTCCTTGTCGTCTTCGCGCTGCACCAAGGGCTCGCCCGTTACGTCATCCACGCCTTCGGTTTTGGGTGGGTTGAATTTGACATGGTAAGTGCGGCCGGATGCGGGGTGTGAGCGCCGACCGCTCATGCGTTCAATGATGGCCTCAAAGGGCACATCGATTTCAAGCACGTAGTCCAGCTTGACTCCGGCTGCTTTCATGGCATCGGCTTGGGGAATGGTGCGTGGAAATCCATCAAACAGAAAGCCCTGGGCGCAATCTGGTTGCGCAATGCGCTCTTTGACCAGGTTGATGATGAGGTTGTCACTCACCAGGCCACCCGACTCCATCACTGCCTTGGCTTCCAGGCCCAGGGGCGTACCAGCTTTGACTGCGGCGCGCAGCATGTCGCCAGTGGAAATTTGGGGAATGCCGTATTTTTGGCAGATGTAAGAGGCTTGTGTGCCCTTGCCAGCACCAGGGGCACCCAACAGTATCAGTCTCATGTCAATCCTTCTCTTGGTTTTTGAACAATCTACAGCCTCAGCCGGTCGCTACAGGCACACGAAATATCAGCTTAGCACGCAAGGCCTTTGTCAGGCTTACTCAGACGGGCTGGCTTGAGCGCGAAAGGCATTTCGAACTCTGATCAGATCTTCGGGGGTGTCCACCCCCGCAGTGGGGGCCGTTTCAGCAATGTGAACCGCAATGTGTTCCCCATGCCACAGAACCCGTAACTGCTCCAGCATCTCGGTGTTTTCAAGATTGCACGCTGCAAGCCTGGGGAACTGGCGCAAAAAACCGACTCTGTACGCATAGATGCCTATGTGCCTGAGTGGGGCAGGCTGTGGCAGAGCTGTGCCGTTTCCGTCGCGCCACCAGGGGATGGGGGCTCGGCTGAAGTACAAAGCGCGTCCGAGGCGGTCGGTCACGACCTTGACCACATTGGGGTTGAGGAAATCCGGCATGCTGTCAATCGCATGTGCGGCGGTAGACATCACACAGTCTGGCCGCTGTTGCAGCGTGTGTGCGACCGCATCAATCAGCGCGGGTGGGATCAGTGGTTCATCCCCTTGCACGTTGACCACAATGGCTTCGTCAGGCAAGCCAAGCTCGGTGCAGGCTTGCGCGAGCCGATCACTGCCAGAAGCATGGTGCTGATCCGTCATGATCCAACGCACGGCATGCGCAGCACAGGCTTGGGCGATTCGATCATGGTCTGTGGCCACAACCACATGTTGCCCTGCCTGACTCAATGCAGCCTGATTGGCTACTCTCACGACCATTGGTATGCCAGCAATGTCGGCCAATGGCTTGTCTGGAAGACGGGTGGACGCAAGTCGGGATGGAATCAATACCCAGAAGAGGGGATTGGACGTGGCCCGCGTGTCTGTGCTGTCTGCCGTTTGCATCAGATGTCCTCTGGCTGCACGGGGGGGACGGAAGTCATGGGAGATGGGCTTGGCGATCCCATGTGCATGGCTTCCAGCTCGGCATCGGTGAGGGTGCGGGCTTCCTGTTCCAGCAGGATGGGAATACCGTCGCGCACGGGATAGGCCAGTCTGGCGCTGCGGGAAATGAGTTCGTCCTTGGACGCACTGAAGCGTAAAGGGCCTTTGGTCACGGGGCAGACCAGAAGTTCAAGCAGTTTGGTGTCCATGAATCAATGATAGCTTCTGGTCGAGTGTGGCCAGAAATGCCTGTTCAAGTGAAAGTGTCAGCGGAATGGCCCAGGCGTTGGGTGTGTCTGCGTTTCCCAGTTGCAGATCGGCGGGTTGGCTGGATTTCAGATTCCTGATCAGCGGAAACAGTTTGACGGCATCCTTTTCTGTCATGAACAGTTGCTTGGTGTTGACCGCATCCCATACTTCTGGGTTGTCATTTTTTGTGTTTGGCTCTGAAAAATCGTGGTGATCCTCCAGTGCAATCTTCTGCGTCAGGTGGATGCCTTTGCCGTGGAGCATGTCGAAGAAAACCTGTGGCTTGGCTATCCCCGCCAATGCCACATTGGGCCGCACACGATTGGCCGCCAGTGTGTGCAGCGGTATGCGGTGGCCGAAGGCTGAAATGGCTTCATCAGCCAAACTTCGGCTTGCCTGGAAAATCCGTGTGCCAGGTGGGCAGGGCAACGGGGCGGGTGTGGTTCCGTGGTTGCCGATGTGCAGCACCATGTCGATGCGGCGGCTGGTATGGTCAGGCCAAGGCTCACGCAGTAAGCCTGCTGGCAACAGCCAACCGTTGCCCAGTCCCCGTTCATCAAATACGGCCACAGCGATGTCGGCGTGCAGAGCCAGGTGTTGCAGGCCGTCATCGCAGACCAGAACTGTGGTGCGGGGGTAGAGCGCCAGAAGCCGACGACCGGCATCAATGCGCCGCCTGGCTACCACCACGGGCACACCAGTGGCCTGGCGGATGAGCAAAGGTTCGTCGCCCGCCAGATGCGCCGGTGTATCGGCTTGCACATCAAGTGCTGCATCCGCAGATGAGCCAGGTGCCACCATCCGCCCATAACCCCGCGAAATGACACCCGGATGGTGTCCCTGTTGTTGCAAGTGGCGAATGATCGCCATGACCGTGGGGGTTTTGCCTGCGCCGCCAACCACCACGTTGCCCACCACAATCACCGGGACGGGCAGGCGTTGACGGGGCAACCAATCGGCGCGGTACAGGGCCGCACGAATGCGAACCAGAGCTTCCATTGGCAACGACAGCGGCCAAAGGGCGCGCGACAGTGCATTGCGGCTCATCCAGGCATCTGCAAGTCTGGATTTCCAGCTTGAAACGCTTGAGGATGCCTGTGCCATCAGGGGCGTTTGGATTGGCCGCCTTGTGCGATGTCGGCTGTGGATTGGGTGGAGAAGGTGATTTGCACCAATCCGGCTCGGCGGGCCGCATCCATCACTGTGATAACCGCCTGGTGCGTTGCAGAGGCATCGGCATTGATCACGACCATCGCGTTGCTGTCAGATTTGGCGGCCTGGGTCATCAGCTGTGCAAGCTCTTGGGCGCTGGCACGGTCAATCACTTGGCCGCTGATCGCGTATCGGCCTTCTTGGGATACCGACACCAGAATTTCAGTGGGACGTTGGCGGGCCTGCTCGGCATCGGCCACTGGCAGGGTCACTTGCAATTCCGTGTATTTGCTGTAGGTGGTGGTCAGCACCATGAAGATGAGCACAACCAGCAGCACATCAATGAACGGGATCAGGTTGATTTCGGGTTCGTCGCGTGAGCCTTGGCGAAAGTTCATGGCC
>CALMMY010000505.1 GCA_937868695.1 uncultured Comamonadaceae bacterium | reverse complement strand
CCAGAAGCTCACCCCCTTCAGGCAGGTGGTGGCCGCCTCGCTCACCGGGGCGTGAGCGGCAGCGGGGGGGCGCTGTGATGCCTACTTCAGGCCGTGGCGCTCCAGCATGCGGTAGGCGGTGCGTTCCGACACGCCCAGTGCGCTGGCCACCCGCCGCCGGTTGCCCTGGTACTTTTCCAGCAGCTGGTTCAGGTAGGTGCGCTCAATTTCGTCCAGCGTGGGCTCGCCCTGGAGAATGAATGCGCTGCGCTCGCCATCGGCAGCATGGGCTGGGGTGTGGGCCTGCGGAGCGGTGGGGGCCGAGGTGGTTTGCAGCAGCAGGTGCTGGGTGTCGATTTCCTGGCCCGTGCCCACCACGATGAAGGCGCGCTCGATCACGTTGCGCAACTCGCGCACGTTGCCCGGCCAGGGGTAGTCCTGCAAGCGGGCGAGGGCTTCGCGTGCAATGGTTTTGGGCGCGGTGCCTTGCGACTGGCAGCGCCGGGCCAGAAAATGCCGGGCCAGCAGCGGAATGTCTTCGGGGCGTGTGCGCAGCGGGGGCACGTCGATCACAAACGTGGACAGGCGGTAGTACAGGTCTTGCCGAAACAGCCCCTGGGCCGAGCGGGCCAACAGATCGCGGTTGGTGGCGGTGACGATGCGCACATCGGCCCGCTGGTCGCTGGATGAGCCCACGTGCCGGAAGCGCCCGGTTTCAATCACCCGCAGCAGCTTGGCCTGGATGGCGGGGCCGGCCTCGCCCAGCTCGTCGAGGAACAGGGTGCCGTGTGCAGCAGCCTCGATCAGGCCGGGCTTGCGCCGGTCGGCCCCGGTGAAGGCCCCCCGCTCGTGGCCGAACAGCTCCGACTCGAACAGCGTTTCCTGCAAGGTGCAGCAGTCCACGGGCACAAAGGCTTCCGCCTGGCGGCGGCTGTGGACATGGATGGCCTGTGCCACCAGCTCCTTGCCGGTGCCGCTCTCGCCCTGGATGAGCACGGCCACATCGGAGTTGGCCACCTCGGCAATCAGCGTGCGCAGCTTCTGCATGGCCGGGCTGGTGCCGATCATGGAGAGGGCGTGTTTGGCCGCTTTGGGGCCGGTGAGGCATTCCTTCTGCTTTTGCAGCTCACTTTTTTCCAGGACACGCTGGATGACCAGCTCCAGCTCATCCAGATCCACGGGTTTGATCAGGTAGTCGGACGCGCCCAGGCGCATGGCCTGCACGGCCTGGTTCACGTTGCCATAGGCCGTGAGCATGACCACGGGGTAAGAGGCCACCAGCTCGCGCAGCGGCTCCAGGCCGTTGGAGTCGGGCAGCTGCATGTCCAGCAGCACCAGATCGGGCGAGAAGTCTTTCAGGCAGCTGCGTGCCTGGGCCCAGGTGTGGACGCTGCGCACGTCGTAGCCTGCCTTGCGCAGCTCCTGCGCCAGCAGGCGGTTGAGCGTTTCGTCGTCTTCAATGACCAGCAGGGCGGGTTCTGGCGGTGGGGGAATGTGTGTGGTGTTCATGTGCAGGCCACAGGTGTGGTGTCATCCATGTGTCATATGTCGCAGCGGGCATGGCGCAGTGTCAGTGTCAGTACGGCTCCTGAGTTGGGCTGGTTGCCCGCCTCAATGGTGCCCCCGAACCGTTCAACGGTGGTTTTGCACACGGCCAGGCCCAAGCCCATGCCACGGCTGCCATCGACCCGGCGGCTGAAAAACGGCAGAAAAATGCGCGAAAGGTTGTCTGGCGCGATGCCCGCCCCGGTGTCGCTGACGCGGATGCGGACACCGCCCCGGCCCGTGTCCTCTGCCGTGATGGTGACCTGGCCACCGCCGGGCAGGGCGTTCATGGCGTTCTGGATCAGGTTCACAAACACCTGGCGCAGCTCGGCTTCGTCGGCCAGCACGGCCAGGTTGGCGGGGGCTATGTGGGTGATCAGCTCCACCTTGCGCGTGCGGGCATCTTCTTTGATGAGCGATACCACGTCCTCCACCGCTTCGAGCACCCGCACGGGCAGCAGCTGGCCATCAGGGGGCATGCTCATCTGCATCAGCCGCTGGGTGCTGAGTACGCAGCGGTCAATCTCGGTGTCCACCAGCTTGAGGTAGGCCACCAGGTCGTCGGTGGCCAAGTTGCCTTTGCGGATGCCGCGCAGGCTGGCCTGCAAGGCCAGGCGGATGGAGGCCAGCGGGTTGTGGATTTCATGGGCCACGCCGTTGGCCAGCAGGCCGATGGCCGACAGCCGCTGCTCCTGCGAGAAGCGGATGGTGCGCTCCAGGGGGCGCAGCACTTCCACCGTCATGCGCTGGCCGTCGAGTTCCACGGCGGTGGCATCGATTTCGACCGGAATGTCCCGCCCGTCGCTGTGGCGCAGGCTCATGATGGTGCGCGACCCGCCCGCGCCGGTCTGGTTTTCCAGCACGGGGCAGCTCACCAGGGTGGACGGGCAGGGCTGGTCCAAACCCTTGCTGATCTGGTGGCAGCACCGCAGGTGGATGTCATCCAGTGGCCGCCCGATCAGCTCGCCATAGGCCTTGTTGGCCAGGCGGATGCGCCAGTCCGGGCCGATGACCAGCACCGGGTCGGGCATGGCATCGAGCAGGTCTTGCAGAAAACGCTGCTGCTTTTCCAGCCCGGTGACCTGGGTTTGCAATTTGTTGGCCATGATGTTGAGTTGCCTGCCCACGCGCCCGATTTCATCGTTGCGCTCCACCGGAAACTGCTGGCTGAAGTCGCCCTGTGCAATCTGGTCGCTCACCCGCGCCATGTCAGACAGTGGGTGGGTGACGTGTCGGCGCAGTGTCCAGGCCATCAGGCCGCCAAACAGTGCCAGGCCCAGCAGGCCCACGCCCGCCAGCGCCAGTTCGGGCTGGAGCCAGAAGGTGGTGGGGGTGTCCGCGCGGAAGTTGATGACCAGCACCCCGTTGATGGGATGTGCATCGGGTGCCCCGTGGCATTGCACACAGCGCACCTGGTTGGCAATGCGGTGCGACACCTCCAGCGAGGGCGCATAGGCGGTCTCTTCGCGCCAGGTGGCCGTCTGGGCCGAGGGCTGGTGGCACGGCAGCTGGCCGCACAGCCCAGGTGCGTTGGTGCCGATGGTGGCCGGGTCGGAGGCAAAGCGCACCTGCCCGTCGCGGTTGAGCAGCCGCACCTGGGCAATGCCGTTGGCTTGCCCCAGCGTGTCCACAATGTGTTGCAGACCGGGCAGATCGCGCTGCAACATGGCGTTGTACAGGCTGGCCTCGAAGGTGGCTATCAGCCGGGTGGCGGCCAGCTCCTGCTCGTGGCGCATGGATGTGCGGCCCAGGTGCAGCGAGATGGCACTCAGCGCCAGGCACGACACCGCCAGAGCGGCCAGGAGCCCGGCGGTGAGTCTGCGGTTCAGGGAGCTGGACAGCCAGTGGGTCACTGCGTGGACCATGATTCGGGTGTGGGCATGGGCTGCGGTGGCCGTGTGGTGCCAGGGTGCAGCTGGGGAGGCGGTGGCGAAGGTGGCACCGCCAGATCGGGGGAGGCGGTCTGGATGATACGTTGTTGGATCAATACCTTGCCATTCTGGCAGGTGGTGCAATGGGCCGCTGCCGACGGGTCGGCCCGGCTCCAGAACTGGGCCTTGCACCCAGCGCAAGCCTGTTTGTGCAGCCTGAACAACTGGGTGGCGGCCAGCGGTGGCTGTGCCGGTGGCGCGGTGACGTGCAGGGCCGCCTGGTCGCACACCTCGGTACACAGCTTGCAGCCTGTGCAGGCGCTGCTGTCGGCGGCAAACAGGGCCCGGCGCTGGTCAGGGGAGGGCACGAGGCTGAACACCTGCGCCGGGCACAGCTTCATGCAGGCCATGCACCAGTTGCATGCTGCGGCATCCAGCGACACGCGCCACAGCGGGGAGGCGGTGGGGGCTGCGTTGCCGACCGCGCCCACACCACCTGAACCACCCGAACCACCCGCCGCAGTGGCCTGGCGCAGATGCTGTACGGCAGCGGTGCGGCCACTGGTCATGGGGCTGCTTGCCGGGGGTGTGGGTGGCGGTGGCGCATCGGTGTGGTGCCGCAGCGGTGGCACCAGGCGGCTCAGCAGGTGACGGCGCGGTGGCGGGCTGGCGCTGGGTGTCGATTCGGAAGCGGGTGCGGGTGGCAAGGATTGCCTCCACTGGGCCACATCCATCCACCGCAGCACCGGCACCGGCGGGTTGGCCTGGCCCAGTCGGCTGCACAACGCCTCCCAGCCTGCGGCCAGGGTGTGGGCGGGCTGGCGGCTGCATTGGCTGCAATTCCCCGACAGCAAGCCGATGGAGCTGGCCCGGTGTTGCCGGGCCTGCTCCAGCAGCCAGACCGGGCTGATGCCGTGCAGGCAGCCGGTGAAGCCGGGGGCGGGCAAGGGCGGTGTGTGGGGTGCCGCCGGTGGTGCTGCGTGTGCGGGCGAGGCAGCTTGCCCGCTGCGGTCGCAGGCCAGCAGCAGGCCGGGGTGCGGGGGCTGGCCCCGCAGCACAGCGGGCGCGGGCAGGGAGAGGGCCTCGTGCCCGCACGCGGCCACGCACAGGCCGCAGTCATCGCAGCTGGCGGAGTCGAAATTCAAACCATCGTCATCGGTGCGCCATGCCCCGCGCGGGCAGGCGCTGACACAGTCCGCACACCCGGAGTGGGTGATGCGGCTGTGTACACAGAGAGATGCATCGATGCCCAGCAAATCAACAGGGCGTGGCGGTGCCACAGCTGCTGGTTGGACTGCTTCGCACTGCCGGGATGACCGCCACCTTGGGCAAGCGGGTCACGCATTGCTCCACACAGGCCAGGGTCAACTGCGCCAGGGAGGCGTAAAACTGCGTGCGCGCCCGCTTGCCAACCTGGGCCGCCCAATCGGGCAGCCAGGTCATCAGGTGGGTGTGCAAAAAGCGTGCGGCCTCGCGCTCGTGGTTGTCGGACAGCAGGTGCGCCACAAACAGCAGCTCATGGGCCAGGTGGTCGTCGGGCATCAGCCGCCAGTCGGGCACCTGGTAGCCGAAGCGGCTGTAAAAGGCCCGCACCTCGAAGGTGGGGGCCTGCATCATCAGGTGGTCTTCATCGCGCCACACCGACTCGTAGGGGGCCGCCCGGTACGCATGGGTCAGGTAAATGGCGGCGTAGTCCACGGCCATGTCGTCGTTGCAGGTTGCATGCACATCGGCGGGCAGGCGGCCCAGCTCCGACAGGCAGGCCCCCAGCTCCACGCAGGCCGGGTGCGTGGGTGCCAGCAGGCTGAGCGTCTGGCAAAAGCCCGATGCGTGCAGCTCCACCAGGGTGGGCAGCGTGCGCTCGCGCTCATGCAGCCAGGCCAGGGCCTGCAAGTCCTCGGCAGCCAGGCGGTTGAGCTGGGCTGCGTTGGCCGGTGCGGCAGAGGGTGTGGCGGCGGGGGCGGCCAGTGCCGTGGTGGCGGCGCTCATGCCGGGTCCACCTTGCCCTGGGGGTGGGCGATGAACACGATGGACGGCTTGGTCAGCTCGGGGTTGGCCATGTTGCGCACCTGCCCCACGGGCTTGTCGCTTGGCACCATTGCCTTGGTGGGGAAGGTGCCCGCCCTCAGCTGGTCAATCGGCCCGATGTCGAGCACCCGCATCATGCAGGCCGACACGCAATAGGGCTTGCGGCCCACTTCCAGCTCGTCGATGCACATGTTGCATTTTTTGACCACGTTCTCGACCGGATCAAACTGCGGTGCGCCATACGGGCAGGCGGCTTCGCAGCGCCGGCAGCCTATGCACAGGGAGGAGTCGATGTCCACCACGCCGTTGTCGGCCCGCTTCCAGATCGCACCCGTTGGGCAGGTGGGCAGGCAGGCCGGTTCGGCGCAGTGGTTGCACGACATGTTGACCTTGTAGGCAAACACATCGGGGAAGGAGCCACCCTCGATGTACATCACCCGCCGGAAGCGGGGGCCGGGGGCCAGGCCGTTTTTGTCTTTGCAGGCAATTTCACAGGCGCGGCAACCCAGGCAATCCAGGTTGTTGTGGATGAAACCCAACTGCTGCGCCGGTTTGACAGGCTGGTAGGTGGCCGCATCGCGCCTCACCTGTGCCTGCTTGACTTCCGCTTTGGCGGATTTGCTGAGTTTTCGGATGACTTGCTGTTCTGCCATGGTGTACTCGCTGCCAATTCACTTCAGATGGATGGAATCACTGGTCACGCCGGAAGACATGCGAGCGTGCTGCACTGAGTTCGTCCCACCCTGGGCGGTGAACCAGGTCGGTTTTGCGGATGTTCACCAGAATGGTGTTGTAGGCGAAGGCCCCGGCTGGGCTGGGCTCGTCGGCGGTGAGGAAGTCGGGGTTGCCCGCGCGGTCCACGCCGTTTTTGTCGATGTCCATCCAGGCACCCTCATACAGCACCGCCACCTTGGGCATGCAGCGTTCGGTCACGTACACCGGCACCACGCACCGGCCCCGGTCGTTGAACACTTCCACCACATCGCCGGTTTTCACGCCCAGACCGGCCGCATCGCTGGCGTTGAGGGTGATTTCCTGCTGGCAGGTTTCCCGCAGCCAGGCGATGTTGTGGTAGATCGAATGGGTGCGCTCGCGCGGGTGGGGCGTGATCAGGTGGAACGGAAACTTCTTGGCCAGCGGGTGGTTCAGCGACTCGAAGGGCTCTATCCACTTGGGCAGGTACGGAATCGGCTCGCCGTACTGGGTGCGCTTCCAGTCGGTGATGCCAGCCAGCTGGGTCGAGAAAATCTCGATCTTGCCCGACGGGGTGTTGAACGGCACGCCCTTTTCGATCTGGTCGCGGAAGGCCACATGGGTCTTGTCCAGCTTGAACTTGTAGATGCCGTGCTTTTTGAAGGTTTCCCACGACATATCGACATGCTGGTGGTGCATCACGCGGTTTTCCCACCAGGTGCGCAGATAGGCCTCGTCGGTGGTGTCCGGGTTCTGGAAGTAACTGCGGTTGGCGCGCGGGTTGTAGCGTTGGCCAAAACCGTGCAGGCTGGGGTCGATGGCTTCCAGCCGGTAGGCCAGCTCGGTGAAGATCTGGAAGTCCGACTTGCTTTCGCCCAGCGGGTCGATCACCTTGGGGCGGTGGATGTAGTAATGCCCCTTGTACCAGGGCAGGGCCACATCGTGGCGCTCGAAGTGGGTGGCCACCGGCAGCAGCACATCGGCCCAGATGCCCGACGGGGTGATGGTCGAATCCATGCACACCACCAGCTCCAGCTTTTTGACCGCCTCGATTTCCTTGTTGATGTTGGTGAGCTGATTGAACCAGTCCGACCCCTGCCAGAAGATGGCCTTGATGTTGGGAATGACCCCGTCCAGCTTGTCGCCCCTGGGCCAGCAGCCGATCTCCTCGCGCTTGACGTTGGGGTAGTTGATGACGGTGTGCGCCCAGCGGTCAGACTTGATGGAGGCGTACCAGATGTTGGAGAACTCGTCGTAGGGGTAGGCCACGGCCTCGGCATGCCAGGCTTTGCCCACGCCCTCGGCACAGCCACCCAGGATGCCGATGTTGCCCGTCATGGCCTGCAAGGCCGCACCCATGCGGCTGTATTGCTCGCCATACGAGGCTCGCCCTGGTGCCCACGAGGCCTTGAGGGCAGCAGGCTTGGTGGTGGCGTACATCTGGGCCAGTTTGCGGATGTCCTCGGCCTTCACGCCGCAGATGGCGGCTGCCCACTCGGGGGTCTTGGGCACGCCGTCGTAGGTGCCCAGGATGTAGTCCTTGAAGTTTTCCTTGTGGGCCCAGGGCGGGGGCAGGGTACCCTTGTCCATGCCCAGCACAAACTTGTCGATGAATGCCTGGTCTTGCAGGTTGCTGGCGAAGATGTGGTGCGCCATGCCGGCCATCATGGCGGCATCGGTGTTGGGCTTGATGGGAATCCACCATGCGTCGTACACCGCCGCAGAGTCGGTGTACTGCGGATCGACCAGCACAAACTTGCAGCCCCGCTGCTTGGCCATGCGCATGTAATAGAACGTGTTGCCACCGTGGAAGGTGTAGGCCGGGTTCCAGCCCCACATGATGATGAGCTTGGAGTGGGCGAAGGCATCGTCCTCGTTGCCATCTTCAATGGTGCCGAACGTCATCCGGCTCGAAAACGTGGTGGCCTGGTACGAAGGCACCGACCACGAGCTGGTGCGGCAGCCGAACATGCCCAGAAAGCGCCCCAGCAAGCCTTCGATCTGATCCGACTTGTGCAGCACGCCATACGACGCACCGGCATACGACTGATCGAGGATGGCTGTCGGCCCGTAGGTCTGCTTGAGCTGAACCATCTTGGTGGCGATCAGGTTCAGCGCCTCATCCCAGGAGGCGCGGCGGAATTTGCCCTCGCCGCGCTCGCCCACCCGGATCATGGGGTACAGCAGCCGCTCGGGCGAGTAAATCCGCGCCCGGTACGAGCGACCACGCAGGCAGGCGCGCAATTGCGGCTCTTCCTCGGTGTCTTTTCCGTAGGCTCCGTTTTCCTGGTAGGTGCCGTTGTCGGTGGACAGGCGGACGATCACGTCCCCCTTCTTGTGGGCCACCAGCACATGCCGCGAGCCGCAGTTGTGGGCGCAGGATGTCACCACGGTGGTGAGCTGGTCGTCGGTCAGGTAGGGGCTGTAGGCATGGGCCTGGGCGGGTTGGGGCACGGCAGACATGCCCACGCCCAAGGCCGCCAGACCCAGGGTGCCGACCGCACCGCCTGTGATCTTCAGAAAATCCCGCCGCTGGTATCCGCCGGGAATGACCGCACCTTGACCTTCGCCTTCGGTGGGAAGGGTGCATGTGTATAGCGTGCTCATTTGGTTTTGCCCTGTTGCAAGACTGAATTCAAAAACCGCACATCGGTTTCTGTGGGGCGTTTCTTGGCCCAGTCGGGGGTGTCGGGGGACATGCCTTCCCACGGATGGCGTGTGTAGGGGTATGCAATGCGGTACCAGGAGCGCCCGCCGTGGCAGCCGAAGCAGACATTGCCGTCTTTGGCCCCCAGGGTTTCAATTTCATCGGCCCGGAGGTAGTTGACCTGGTGGCGGTTGGTGCGGATGCCGGAGTGGCACAGCAGGCAGTTGTTCTGGAAGGTGGCCTTCACCTCGTTCCAGGGGCCGGGCAGGCCCATGATTTCATGGTCCATCTTCCCGTGGCACTTGAGGCAGGATGTCTCGGGGTTGACCATTTTGCGCAGGGTCAGCGCCACGTTCTGGTTGTCGGCAGACGTGTTGGGGGCTTCGTCACGCGGGGAGCTGCCCTCGTGGCAGGTGGTGCAGCGCATCTGCATGACCTTGGTGGCGTACTCGGTGGTCAGGTGGCGGCGGTGGAACGTGTCCTGCGCCCCTTGGTAGGTGGACACATCCTGGTACCACGCCTTGGCCTCGTTGGCCTTGACACCGGCAATGGAGGTGCTGCGAACCGATGGCTTCAACACTTCGGCATGGCACGCCAGACATTGTTGGTCGGTTGCTTTTTCAATGGCGGGTTTGAAGTGAATGGGGTCAAACCGCGCACGTTGGTAATCTGTTTTTCCGGCGGGGCCTGCCGCCTGGCAGGAGGTGGACGCAGCCACCAGCCCCAAGGCCAGAACTGAAATCAAACCGATGGCTGAAACCCATTTTTCAATCCACCGGCGGGTCGTTGACGACACTGGGGAGTTCATGCTGAATACCCTGCTACACAAAATGAAATCCGGGCGGGGAGGCCCGGTCGAGGCCACAGGGCGCAAGGCCCTGTGGCAAAGGCGTATCGCAACAGATGCTTATTTCTTCAGCTTGGTGCAGTTGACGGCACCCTTGGCATCGCGGGTCCACTGAACGCAGTTGTCCATGCCAGACATGCCGCTCATTCCAGACATACCGGACATACCGGACATGCCACCCATGCCGGACATACCGCTCATGCCGCCCATGCCAGACATGCCACCCATGCCGGACATACCGCTCATGCCGCCCATACCGGACATGCCAC
>CALMMY010000504.1 GCA_937868695.1 uncultured Comamonadaceae bacterium | reverse complement strand
CCCATCAGATAAAACTCGGGGTTGGGTTGCATGCCGCTGAAGCTGGCCATGCGGTTGCTCAGGCCAAAAAATGCCGTGATCGCCGCAATGTCCCAGATGTCTTCGTCGTTGAAGCCGTGGGCATGCAGGGCTGCAAAGTCGCTGTCTTCCACGGTGTGTGATGCTTCGCAAACCTTCATGGCAAAGTCCAGCATGGCCCGCTGGCGGGGTGGAATGTCGGCTTTGCGGTGGTTGATGGCCACCTGGTCGGCCACCAGCGGTTTTTTCTCGTAAATGCGCAGAATGGCACCGTGCGCCACCACGCAGTACAGGCAGTGGTTGGCGGCGCTGGTGGCGGTCACGATCATCTCGCGCTCGCCCTTGGTCAGGCCGCTTTCACGGTCCACGCTCTCGGGCACCATCAGTGCATCGTGGTAGGCAAAAAAGGCACGCCATTCCGCCGGGCGGCGGGCAAAGGCCAGAAACACGTTGGGGATGAACCCGGCTTTTTCCTGCACCTCCAGAATGCGGGTGCGGATGTCTTCGGGCAGGGTGTTCAGGTCGGGGAAGGGGTAACGTGTGCTCATGCTTGTCTCCTGTCTGAATGTTGAATGGGTAAATGGTTGGCCGGGCAGTGTTCTGTGCCGTCGTGTGTGGCAGTTTGTCAGGCGTGCTTCCAGGCTGCATGAAAATGCCTGCTTTTTCATTTTCCCTCTGAATCGCCATGACCACTCTCACCGATCATCCCCTGCGCGACTCCCAGTTTGATGCTGGCCTGGCCACCCGTACCCAGGTGATGGGCGAGGCCTTTGTGCAAAAAGCCTTTGCCGGTGCCGATGATTTCAGCATGGTGATGCAGGAGTTCACCACCCGCAATGCCTGGGGCAGCACCTGGCAGCGCGACGGCATCGACCTCAAAACCCGCAGCCTGATTACCGTGTCCATGCTCACTGCACTGGGCCGGGCGCACGAGTTGCGCGGCCATGTGCGCGGCGCACTGAACAACGGGGCCACGCCCGAGGAGCTGCGCGAGGTGTTTTTGCACGCCACCGTGTACTGCGGCTTTCCGCTGGCCATCGACGCATTCCGCAATGCTTGCGAAGTGATTGCCGAGTGGAAGGCCGCCAACCCACCAGCCAACGATTCAGCCAGCGAGACACCCAACGACGCGGCCAACGCTACCCGCCCATGAGTCTATGCACCAGGTCGGCGGTGCTGCTGGCCTGGTATTTGCGCATCAGGCGGGCACGGTAGATTTCCACCGTGCGCGGGCTGATGCCCAGCACCTTGCCCATGGCTTTGGCGGTCATGCCGTTCATCACCAGGGCGGCCACTTCGCGTTCTCGCGGGGTCAGCTCGGCCTGCACCGGGCGGCTGGCACTCAGGTCTTCAAACGACCAGATACCGGCTTCGTGCGGATCGTTGCGGTTGAGGGCGCGGCCTGTGACGTGGCACCAGAAAGTCTCACCATGGAATCGCCCGCCCACGCGCCGCATCACCCGGTCATCGGCATAGTGGCCTTTGGCGTTCAGGATGGGCGCAATGCGGGCTCCGGTGCGTTCGTACTCGTCGGCACTGGGGTAGAGCACCTGGAAAGACTGGCCCACCAGCTGGTCGCGCGTCACGCCGAACATCTCGCACACGGCCTGGTTGCAGTCCACCATGGCGCGGTGGCGCGACAGCACCAGGCCCACAGGGGCCAGTTCAAACGCAAGGCGGTAGTCGATGAATGCAGTTATGTCGGGCATGCGGTGTGCGCGGGCTGGGGTTGGTCTTTACGGAATACTACGTATGTCATTACGTAGTATCGTTGCGGTTTTGGCCTGTGGCCATTTTTTTAAGGAGTGTGCTTGTGAACAAGGTGTATCCCGATGCAGCCAGCGCGCTGCAAGGTGTGGTGCGCGACGGCCAACTGCTGGCTGTGGGCGGTTTTGGCCTGTGCGGCATTCCCGAAGCGTTGATCGACGCGCTGCGCGACAGCGGTGTGAAAGACCTGACGGTCATTTCCAACAACGCCGGTGTGGACGGTTTCGGCCTGGGCAAACTGCTCGAAACCCGCCAGATCAAGAAAATGATTTCATCGTATGTGGGCGAGAACAAAGAGTTCGAACGCCAATACCTGGCCGGAGAGCTGGCGCTGGAGTTCACGCCCCAGGGCACGCTGGCCGAAAAGCTGCGTGCCGGTGGTGCAGGCATTCCGGCTTTTTTCACCAAGACGGGTGTGGGCACCCTGGTGGCCGAGGGCAAAGAGCTGCGCGAGTTCGACGGCGAAACCTATGTGATGGAGCATGCCCTGATGCCCGAGGTGGCGCTCATCAAGGCCGATGTGGCCGACCGCTCCGGCAACCTGCGCTTCAACCTGACCGCCCGCAACTTCAACCCCGCTGCCGCGATGGCCGGCAAGATTTGCATTGTGGAAGTGGAGCGCGTGGTGGCCACGGGCGAAATTGCCCCCGATGACGTGCATCTGCCCGGCATTTACGTTCACCGGATTGTTCACAATCCCACGCCCGAAAAGCGCATTGAAAAGCGCACCACCCGTGACCGCAAAGTTTGAGGAGAGCACCATGCCCTGGACCCAAGACCAAATGGCGGCCCGTGCCGCACAAGAACTGCAAGACGGTTTTTACGTCAACCTCGGAATCGGCATCCCCACCCAGGTGGCCAACCATGTGCCCGACCATGTGGAAGTGTGGCTGCAAAGCGAAAACGGCATGCTGGGCATCGGCCCCTTTCCGTATGAAGATGAGGTGGATGCCGACCTGATCAACGCCGGCAAGCAGACCGTGACCACGCTCAAGGGCTCGTCCATCTTCGGCAGCCACGAGAGCTTTGCCATGATCCGTGGCGGCAAGATCAACCTGTCCATCCTGGGCGCGATGCAGGTCACCGGCAAGGGCGATTTGGCCAACTGGATGATCCCCGGCAAGATGGTCAAAGGCATGGGCGGTGCGATGGACTTGGTGGCGGGTGTCAAGCGCGTGATCGTGCTGATGGAACACGTTGCCAAAAAGAAAGACGGCACCACTGACCTCAAAATCCTGCCCGAATGCACCCTGCCGCTGACCG
>CALMMY010000503.1 GCA_937868695.1 uncultured Comamonadaceae bacterium | reverse complement strand
GCGCGTTGCAGCATGGGGTCGGCGGTCAGGTCTTCCACCGTCCACAGGGCCTGGCCTTGCGCGGCATGGGCCAGCTGGATGCAGCTGTTGACAGCGCGGTAGTGCAGGCCGCCCTGGCCGTCGGGCTGGCCCAGTACCACGGTGCAGGCTCCGCAGTCGCCAGAGCGACAGCCTTCCTTGGTGCCGGTCTGTCCCAGGTCGTCGCGCAGCAGCTCCAGCAGCGTGCGGGTGGGTGGTGCATTGCCCAGCCCCTGAATTTGCCCTCTGCGGATGAACTGCAATGGTGCGGTGGTGGAGCCAGATTGTTCAGGTGCGCGAAGTGTGGGTGCCATGGGATGGTGTGCAGCAATGGTTGTGCCAGCATAGACCGTGGTGAGCGCCGGTGCATATGCGCTGGCGTATGGTTCGCATGGGTTAAAAAATATGAAACCACAGCCGCTTTTCGACAAGATTGACCTTCATCTCATCAAGGTGTTGCATACCGTGCTTTCTGAACGCAGTGTTTCCCGCGCCGCCATCCGCCTGGGCATGTACCAGCCAGCGGTCAGCAGTGCATTGAAGCGGCTGCGCGACATTTCGGGCGATCCGCTGCTGGTGCGCTCGGGGGCCCAGATGGTGCCCACCGAGGCCGGGCTGCGCATGCTGGAGCCAGCCGCCCACATCCTGCGCAGCGCCGAAACCCTGTTTTCCGATGCGCGGGGTTTTGAGCCCGCCACGTCCGAGCACACGTTTTCGGTGGCGGCCAGCGACTACCTCGATCCGCTGTTTCTGCCCCAGCTGGTGGCGCGGCTCAAGCAGCTGGCCCCGCTGTGCCCCATTGAAATCCATTCCCTCAGCGGCCAGTCCGACTACCGCCACCAGCTGGCCCAGGGTGAGGTGGACGTGGTCATCGGCAACTGGCCCAAGCCGCCGCAGGATTTGCACCTGGGCCGCCTGTTCGGCGACGAGGTGGTGTGCCTGGTCAGCCACAACCACCCGGCGGTGCGCCGGGGCTGGACCGAGGCCGACTGGCTCAACGCCGAGCACGTGGCCCCCATGCCCACCCACCCCGGCGCACGCGGCGTGATCGACGACCACCTGGACAGCCTGCGCCTGACACGCCACATCAGCTCCCGCTGCGCCCACTTTGGCCTGATTCCGGGCATGGTGGCATCAAGCTTGCTGGTGCTGACCACGGGGCGGCAATACTGCGAGCGGTTTGTGGGCCAGTTGCCGGTCACCATCCTGCTGCCGCCCATTGCCTTTCCGCGCATGATGTATTACCAGCTGTGGCACCCGCGTACCCAGGCTTCCAGCGCAGGGCGCTGGCTGCGGGAGCAGATCAAGTCGGTGGCCGCATCGCTGCGCAAGCAGCCATGAATTTCATCTGATGTTTTTTTTCAGGTAGCCCATGTCAGAGTCCAACACTTCCTCTCCTATACAGGCTGGCTCCGCCGGGGCCGGGCCGGTGCGCCTGGCCTTGCGTGGCATCACCAAACGCTACCCCGGCGTGGTGGCCAACCGCGATGTGTCGCTGACCGTGCTGCCCGGCCAGATCCACGCCGTGCTGGGCGAAAACGGTGCGGGCAAGTCCACCCTCATGAAAATCATCTACGGCTCGGTCAAGCCCGACGAGGGTGAAGTGGTGTTCAATGGCCAGCCTGTCCACATCCGCAACCCGCAGGAGGCGAGGGCGCTGGGTATCAGCATGGTGTTCCAGCATTTCAGCCTGTTCGAGGTGCTGACTGTGGCCGAGAACGTGTGGCTGGGCCTGAACAAATCGCTGACGCTGGCCGAGGTGACGCGCCAGATCGAGGCCACCGCCGCCCAGTACGGGCTGGACATCGAGCCGCAGCGCCCGGTTCACACACTGAGCGTGGGCGAGATGCAGCGGGTGGAAATCATCCGTGCGCTGCTGACTCACCCCAAGCTGCTGATCCTGGACGAGCCCACCTCGGTGCTCACGCCCCAGGCTGTCGAAAAGCTGTTTGTGGTGCTGAACAAGCTGGCTGCCGAGGGGTGCAGCATCCTCTATATCAGCCACAAGCTGCACGAAATCCGCGAGCTGTGTACCGCCTGCACCGTGCTGCGCGGCGGCCAGGTGACGGGGGTGTGCAACCCCAAGGAAGAAAGCAACGCCTCGCTCAGCCGCCTGATGATCGGCTCCGAGCCACCGGCGCTGGAGCTGCGCGAACTCAAGGCCGGGCCAGCGGTGCTGAGCGTCCACAACCTGAGCCTTAAACGGGCCGACCCCTTTGGCACCGATCTGGCGCACATCGGCCTGGAAGTGCGCTCGGGCGAAGTGGTGGGCATTGCCGGGGTGTCGGGCAACGGGCAGGGCGAGCTGCTGCGGGCGCTGTCGGGCGAGGACCCGCGTGCCCCTTCGGGCACGGTGCTGATGAGCGTATCCACCCATGCGCATGCGATGGTGCCCACCAGCGCACGCGGCAAAACCCATGATCTGGGCGGCATGAGCCCGGCCCACCGGCGCAAGCTGGGGCTGCACTTTGTGCCGGAAGAGCGGCTGGGCCGGGGCGCGGTGCCCACGCTGGGCCTGGCGCACAACCTGCTGCTGACCCGGCGCGAGGCCGTGGGCCACCACTCCGGCTGGCTCAATCTGGCGCTGCTGCGCGAGCAGGCGCAGGACATCATCCAGCGCTACAAGGTCAAGGCATCGGGGCCGCAGGCGGCGGCCAAATCACTGTCGGGAGGCAATTTGCAAAAGTTCATTGTGGGCCGCGAAATCGAGGCCAAACCCGCGCTGCTCATCGTCAGCCAGCCCACCTGGGGCGTGGACGTGGGCGCAGCGGCCCAGATCCGGGGCGAAATCCTGGCCCTGCGCGATGCGGGCTGCGCCGTGCTGGTGGTGAGCGAGGAGCTGGACGAGCTGTTCGAAATCTCTGACCGCCTGCATGTGATGGCCAAGGGGCGGCTGTCGCCCAGCCTGAACCGGGCCGAGGCCACGGTCGAGCGCATCGGCGAGTGGATGTC
>CALMMY010000502.1 GCA_937868695.1 uncultured Comamonadaceae bacterium | reverse complement strand
TTGACCTGCTCCCACGCATGGCCTTCGTCCTGCCGCTTGCCCCACACAATGGCCAGCATCACACCCGCCACCAGCAGGCCCGCGCCCAGCAGCACCCGGCCCGCCAGGGTTTCGTCCAGCCACAGCCAGGCCAGCAGCGCAGAAAACAGCGCATGGCAGGCAAACAGCACACCGGAGCGGCGCGGCCCCAGACGGTTCATGCAGCCGAACAGGGCGCTGTCGCCCAGAAAAATGCCGATCAGGCCGGAAGCCATCAGCAGGCCGATGGCAGGGGTGAACCAGCTTGAGTGGAGCCCGCCCGTCCCGCCCCCCTGCCCTGCCACGACCAGCGTGGCCCAGCCGCCCTGCCACAGCGCCAGGCTGCCAAGCAGCAGGCTGGCGCACAGCATGCGCCAGCGCGAAAACGCCACCGCACCCAGGTGGGCCGATGCGGGCGCGGAACTCAGGCTGCCCACCGCCCAGCAGGCGGCGGCCCCCACGGCCATCACTTCATAGGCAATGGTCACGGGGCACGGCCCACTCAGTTGCCCGCGATCTTCATGCGGTTGATGAGGATGGAGCCCACGGTTTTGGCACCGTAGTTGTAGGCATCGGCCCCCACCGCCTCGATGCCTTTGAGCATGTCTTTCAGGTTGCCCGCGATGGTGATTTCTTCCACGGGGTAGGCGATCACGCCGTTTTCCACCCAGTAGCCCGATGCGCCGCGCGAGTAGTCGCCGGTCACGCCGTTCACGCCCTGGCCCATCAGCTCGGTGACGAACAGGCCGGTGCCCAGCTTGCGCAGCATTTCGGGCAGATCATCGCCCGGCTGGGTCTGGCGGCTGGTGAGCGTGAGGTTGTGCGAGCCCCCGGCATTGCCGGTGGTCTTCATGCCCAGTTTGCGGGCCGAGTAGCTGCCCAGGAAGTAGCCCTTGACCCGGCCTGCACTCACGATTTTGCGTTGCTGCGGGCGCACGCCCTCGGCATCGAAGGGCGAGCTGCCCTTGCCCTTGAGAACGAACGGGTCGTCCACGATGTCGATGTGGCGGGGAAACACCTGCTTGCCCATGGAGTCGAGCAGGAACGTGGTCTTGCGGTACAGCGCACCGCCGCTGACGGCCTGCACAAAGCCGCCCAGCAGCCCGGCGGCCAGGGGCGACTCGAACAGCACCGGGCATTCGGTGGTGGCCAGCTTGCGGCCATTCAGGCGGGCCAGCGCACGCTCGGCGGCATAGCGGCCCACGGCCTGCGGGCTGGCCAGATCGGCGGCATCGCGCATGGAGCTGTACCAGTGGTCGCGCTGCATCTTGGCACCCTTGCCTGCGATGGGGGCCACCGACAGGCTGTGGCGCGAGCTGGCATAGCCGCCGCTGAAAATGCCGGGCTTGCCCCGCTCGCCACCGCGCATGTGCGCCGTGTAGAAGTGCGACTGCTGGGCCGACACGCCAGCGCCCTCGCTGTTGGTGATTTTTTTGCTGACACCGAAGGCAGCCGCCTCGCACTCCAGCGCCAGCTCCAGGGCCTGGGCAGACGTGATGGCCCAGGGGTGGAACAGTTGCAGATCAGGCCAGTCGGTGGCCACATCTTCGGGGTCGGGCAGGCTGGCAAACGGGTCTTCGGCGGTGAAGCGGGCAATGTCGTAGGCCGCCTGCACCGTTTGCTGAATGGCCGCCAGAGAAAAATCGGAGGTGGACGCGTTGCCCCGGCGGTGGCCCACGTACACCGTCACGCCCAGGGATTTGTCGCGGTTGCGCTCCACGTTTTCCAGCTCGCCCTTGCGCACCGACACGCTCAGGCCGCAGCCCTCCGAGGCCTCGGCCCCGGCATCGGTGGCCCCCAGCTTGCGGGCGTGATCCAGCGCAGCATGGGCCAGCTCTTCAAACTGGCTGCGGCTGTACTGAAAACCGCTCTCAGGCTGGTCGGTGGACAAGGAGGAAGGGCTGGATGGGGTGCCGGGCATGGCCGCAACAGATGAAGAACGGGGGGTGGACTTGCCCTGGCGGGCAGCCTTGGGCTGGGAGGAAGATGGTGTGCTCATGTGGGCGACTATGATACTTTCCACACCCCAGCCCCACGGGCAACCCGCCTTTTCAGGCCTCGGCACTCCACCATTACATGTCCAGAAAACCCAAACGCGGCTACTACGTCAAAGGCCAATTCGTGCCCGAAGGCAGCGAACTCGACCTTGAGCTGAAAGCCGAACTCAAAGGCACCACCGAAAAAAGCCGGACTGACCTCAAGCGCGAAAGCGACGAGTTGCAGGCACTGGGCGAGCAGTTGGTCACCCTGCGTGCCGACTTGCTTGCGGGCCTCAACCTGAGCGAAAAACTGCTGGATGCCCTGACAGAAGTCAAGCGCATCACCAACTTTGAAGGCCGCCGCCGCCAGATGCAGTTCATCGGCAAGCTGATGCGCCTGCTCGATGCCGACACCTTGCATGCCGCCCAGGCTGCCCTCGACTTCCAGCACAAAGGCAGCGCCGACGAAACCCTGGCCCTGCACGTGGCCGAACAGTGGCGCGACCGCCTGGTGGCCGAAGACTCGGCCCTGACCGAATGGCTGGCCCTGGAAGCGGCCAACCCCGCAAGCGAACAGACCGACCCGCAGCACCTGCGCGCCCTGATCCGCCAGGCCCGCAAAGATGCCCAGGCCAAACAGCCCCCCGAAAGCGCCGGGGCCGCCGTGCGCCACGGCAAGGCCTACCGCGAGATCTTCCAGATCGTCAAAGCCGCACTGGCCGCCCAGGCCAATGGTGCCGACAGCGACGAAGACGACGACCCAGCCAACGCCTGAACGAGCAGAGCATGTCCACCGCCACCACCACTTCCCTTCCCACTGCCGACCACAGCTGCGACCCCGTCACCATCGGCATCGTCTCCATCAGCGACCGGGCCAGCACCGGCGTGTACGAAGACAAGGGCCTGCCCGCGCTGAAAGACTGGCTGAGCCGCGCCCTGCTCAACCCCATCACGTTCGAGGCCCGGCTGATCCCCGACGAACAGGCCACCATCAGCGCCACCCTCACCGAGCTGGTGGATGAAGCCAAGTGCAGTCTGGTGCTGACCACCGGCGGCACCGGCCCCGCGCTGCGTGACGTGACCCCCGAAGCCACGCTGGCCGTGGCCCACAAAGAAATGCCCGGCTTTGGCGAGCAAATGCGCCAGATCAGCCTGGCGTTTGTGCCCACCGCCATCCTGTCGCGCCAGGTGGCCGTGATCCGTCACCAGAGCCTGATCATCAACCTGCCGGGGCAGCCCAAGGCGATTGCCGAAACCCTGGAAGGCCTGAAAGACGATCAGGGCCAGGCCGTGGTGCACGGCATTTTTGCCGCCGTGCCCTACTGCATCGACCTCATCGGCGGCCCCTACCTCGAAACCCGCCCCGAGGTGTGCAAGGCGTTCAGGCCCAAGAACGCTGTTCGGCCTGCGAACAACAGGTAAATATCTACGCTTTTGCTTGACGAAAAAACACAAGCAGCCATCAAAAATTAATTTGACTCATCCGCCAGGTCAACCAGATAAGACCGGGGTGCAGGCAACAGAGGAGGAAGCAGTCCATGCCCATTTATCGATGCAACCAGTGCGGCCATGTGAGCGAATCACCCACCGCAGGCATGCAGGTGCCGTGCGCACGCTGTGCCCAACCCAGCAACGTGTACGACACCGTGTTTTTTGTGCAGAAACTGCTGGAACGCTACAGCGCAGCGCACAAAGAAATCAAGTCATTGCAAGCCCAGATCAAAGCAGATGACGAGACAGATGGCGAGGTGACGGGCGAGGCTGTTGGCGAAAAAAATGGCCACAGCCATGTGCCAGCCACAACGACAGCCACACCCAGCCAAGCCGCAGACATGGATGTGCTCAACACCAGCTCGCTGGCCACAGCCGCACAGCACGCCCCCATCGAACAATGGCTTAAGTCAAAACAGATCGAAGCCCGGTTCGAGCATGCCAACGTGGACACCACAGGCTACTTTGACGATGCTGCCCGCATGCTGGGCGAGCGCTTCGACCTGTTCGGGGAGCTGCTGGATCGCGTGGCCTACGCCTACCGCAAAAGCCACTCCAGCATCAACCTGGAACTGGGCAACCTGAACCAGAAAGACGGCCAGGCCGTCAACACCCTGTGCCGCCAGCTCTACAGCCACACCTTCTTTTCACGCTACCACTATCAGAAACCGGAGAAAGTGGTGCGCCTGTCGTTGCAGCCCGCCCCCAAGGTACGCCAGTTTTTTGAAGGTGGCTGGCTGGAGTGGTATGCGTTGATCGAACTGCTGCAACACCTGCAAAGCCGCCAGCTCGGTTTCTCGTGTGCCCGTGGTGTGAAAGTGGTGTTTGCCAACGAAGACCTGCACGAGCTGGATGTGGTGGCCCTGCCCCAGGGACAGGCTCCCATCTGCATCGAGTGCAAGAGCGGGGAATTCAGGCGCGACATCGACAAATACCAGCGCCTGCGCAAACGCCTGGGGCTGGAGCGCAACCGCTTCATCATCTGCGCCACCGACATCACCACCGAACAGGCCACCGGACTGACGGCCATGTATGACCTGACCTTTGTCAACCTGTCCACGCTGAAATCACACCTGGCCACGCTGGTGTAACAGGCCCGCCAGGGTCTGCATGTCCTTCCAGCAAAAGCTGTCTGCCCGGTGAATGGCGGCCTTGACCGCGTTGAGCAGCCCTGGCAACACCGGGACGGTGCGGGCACATTGAAAAAACTCGCATAACGCCAAGGCGAATTTCACAACACAAGGCAATCCAACCCCTCCAGAATAGGCTGGTTCAATAAAACCAACACACTGGAGACGCTTGATGAGCCCAACTGCAACAGCCGGTCGGCAGTACCCGCCCAAACCGACCGACGTGTACCTGTTTGCCACCTGCCTGGTGGATCAGTTTGCGCCCCAGGCCGGCCTGGATACGGTCAACCTGCTGGAGCGCGAAGGCATACGTGTTCACTATGCCGAGGCCCAAACCTGCTGCGGCCAGCCCGCCTACAGCAGCGGCTACCCCGAAGAAGCCCGCTCGGTGGCGCTGGCGCAGTTGAACCTGTTTGTGGAGCCCTGGCCGGTGGTGGTGCCCTCCGGCTCATGCGGCGGCATGATGCGCAGCCACTACCCGCACCTGTTTGCCGCTGACCCCGAGCTGCATGCCAAGGCCGTGGCCCTGGCCGAGCGGGTGTTCGAGCTGAGCGAGTTTCTGGTGCATGTGGTCAATTTCAACCACCAAGACCAGGGTGAGCCCTGCACCATTGCCCTGCACACGTCGTGCCATGCACGCCGCCAGATGGGCGCACACGAAACCAGCTCAGCCTTGCTCGACAGCCTCGGACAGGTGAACGTGGTGGAGCAGGCACGCATTGAAGAATGCTGCGGCTTCGGCGGCACCTTTGCCTTGCTGTACGCCGACATTTCAGAGGCCATCGTGACCGACAAGGTAGCCGCCATCAAGGCCACGGGTGCGTCGTGTGTGGTGAGTGCCGATTGCGGCTGTTTGCTCAACATCACAGGCAGGGCTGCCAAACAGGACGAACTGGCCGGCCGCAAAACACCCAGCCTACCCGGTGAACACCTGGCCAGCTTTTTGTGGAACCGCACCCAACCAGCCAGGGACACGATCAGCGATGCGACCAGTGGGAGCGCCACATGAACGCCCGTAAACAGATTCTGGCCCGGCTGAACCAGGCCAGCGTGACACCCCACACCACGCTGCCCGATGTGGCTAGCTGGTACGGCACACGCCAGCGTGGCGAAGACCTGCCCCAGCGCACCGCCCGCCTGCGTGCGGCGCTGGCCGCCATGCGGGCCGAGGTACACGATGTCACCGCCTCCAACTGGGCCGAGGTGCTGCTGAAGCTGGCCACCGCCAAAGGCCTGCGCCAAGTGCTGGTGGGCACCGACACGCCCCACGGTGCCGAGCTGCAAGCCTGCCAGACCGGCGGCATTGACGTGCTGGCCTACACCCAACCCATTGACACCTGGCGCGACCTGCTGTTTGACGGCATCGATGCGTCGCTGACCCTGGCGCGCGGCGCGGTAGCCGAGCCCGGCAGCCTGGTGCTGTGGCCCAGCCCGAGCGAGCCCCGCCTGATGTCGCTGGTGCCGTCGGTGCATTTTGTGCTGCTGGATGCCCACACCATTCACGCCGACATCCATTCGGTCATGACCGCCGAAGGCTGGCACAAAAGCATGCCCACCAACGTGGTGCTGGTGTGCGGCCCGTCCAAAACCGCCGACATCCAGCAAACGCTGGCTTACGGTGCCCACGGCCCACGCGAGCTGGTGGTGTTGTTGCGTCAACCCGTTGGGAGCCCATCATGAGCAAAGTCATTCCCATTCACCCGGCCAAAGACTTCAAGGCACGCAGCAAGGCCGTGCTGGACAACGAGGGACAGCGCAAAAACTTCCGGGGTGCGATGGACTTTTTGCAGGCCAAGCGCCGCTCGCAGTTCAGCGACGACGACGAACTGCAAGACCTGCGCAACCTGGGCCAAGCCATCCGCCAGTACAGCCTGGCCAACCTGCCCCGGCTGCTGACGCAGCTGGAAGCCAATCTCACAGCCAACGGCGTGACCGTGCATTGGGCAGAAAACGCCGACGATGCCAACGCCATTGCATTGGACATTGCGCGCAGGGTGAATGCCAAACACATCATCAAAGGCAAGTCGATGGTGAGCGAGGAAATCGGCTTCAACCACGCGATGGAGGCCGCTGGCATCGAGGCGCTGGAATCCGACATGGGTGAATACATCGTGCAGCTGGCGGGCGAAGGGCCGTCGCACATCATCATGCCGGCCATCCACAAAACCAAGCAGGAAATTGCCCAACTGTTTGCAGACGAAGTGCCCGGCGTGGCCTACACCGAAGACGTGGATGCCCTCATCCAGATTGGCCGGCGCGTGATGCGACGCAAGTTTGCCGATGCCGACATCGGCCTGTCGGGTGTCAACTTTGCCGTAGCCGAAACCGGCACGCTGTGCCTGGTGGAAAACGAAGGCAATGGCCGCATGTGTACCACCGTGCCCAAGGTTCACATTGCCATCACCGGCATTGAAAAGGTGGTGGAAAAGCTGGCGCATGTGCCGCCGCTGCTGAGCCTGCTGACGCGCTCGGCCACTGGCCAACCCGTGACCACCTACGTCAACATGATCAGCGGGCCACGCAAACCCGGCGAAAAAGACGGCCCGCAAGAGGTACACCTGATTCTGCTGGACAACGGCCGCACCCAGGCCTATGCCGACGACCAGCTGCGCGCCACCTTGCAATGCATACGCTGCGGTGCGTGCATGAACCATTGCCCGGTGTACGCCCGCATCGGCGGCCATGCCTATGGCACCACCTACCCAGGGCCCATTGGGGCCATCATTTCGCCCCACATGCTGGGCCTGGAGGCCACCTACCCGCTGGCGTTTGCGTCCACCCTGTGCGGTGCGTGCAGCGAGGTGTGCCCGGTCAAAATCCCCATCACCGACATCCTGGTGCGCCTGCGCAGCGAAGCGCAGGCCAAGCCCGATACCGCAGATGCCACTTTGCGCGGCAGCGGCGCGGCGCGGACGGCCACCGTGGCCACGGTGTGGAGCATGTGGTCGCAGGTGTACAGCAAATCGGGGCTGTACAAGCTGGCCTCGTGGTTCATGAGCCGGGGCCGGGCGTTGTCACCTTCAGAGCAAGGAGCCTGGACCCGCAGCCGCACACCGCTGGTGCCCGCACCCAAGCGGTTGCGCGACCTGATGAAAGACCGCTGAGAACAGGAATGCCTGGCCTGGATGCATACACGCCAGAGGCCACGCTGCCCAGCAATGTGGCCTCTCATGCAATGGGGCTACCCCTCACTTGCCCACCAGCTCGTTGAGTTTGGCTGCCTCGAAGTGTTCTTCGCGCTGTGCGTCGCAGGGCACGCAGTCTGCGGGAGCGCAGGGGCGCTTGTCGGTGAGTTTTTCAATGGCCTGCCAGAGCAGGGCAATCTGGTGCTCGTGGCTGCTGGCTCCGCTGATGAGACCGCGCAGGGTCTGGCTGATGGGGTCGTCTTCCTGCGTCACGCCATAAGCACTGAACTTCGGAGCCTCCAGCGTGGCATCGGCGCTCGTGCCCTCCTTGGAAGGCAGGATGCGGGCCGGAATGCCCACCGCCGTCGCCCCTGGCGGCACGGGTTTGATGACCACGGCATTGCTGCCGATCTTGGCCCCGTCGCCCACGGTGAAGCCGCCCAGCACTTTGGCCCCGGCGCTCACCACCACGTTGCGCCCCAGCGTGGGGTGGCGTTTGGCACCTTTGTACAGGCTGGTGCCGCCCAGGGTCACGCCCTGGTAAATGGTGCAACCGTCCCCGATTTCGGCGGTTTCACCCACCACCGTGCCCATCGCGTGGTCGAGAAACACC
>CALMMY010000501.1 GCA_937868695.1 uncultured Comamonadaceae bacterium | reverse complement strand
TTTCCTCTCACCCCGCCAACGGCAACTCCATCCGAAACTCCGCCCCCCGCTCCCCGTTGCGGGCGCTCAGGTGGCCGCCGTGCTGTTCCACCAACCCATAGCTGATCGACAGGCCCAGCCCCGTGCCTTTGCCCACCGGCTTGGTGGTGAAAAACGGGTCAAAAATGCGCAGCAGGTGCTCGGGAAGAATGCCGGGGCCGTTGTCGCACACGGTCACGCGGGCCAGTCGGTTGACCTTGTCGCTGTCCACCGACACCCACACGCCGGGCTGCGGGATGCGGGCCGCCACCACGGCATCGAAGGCGTTTTGCACCAGGTTCATCACCACCTGCTGCAACTGGCCTGCGCTGCCCAGCACGCAGCAGGGGTCAGCCTTGTGCCAATGCACGGCCACGGGGTGGGTGTAGCCCTTCTGTACCCAGTGGATGGCGCGGTCCACCACTTCCACCAGGTTGACCGGCACGCGCTCCTCCGAGTCCATCGCCGAAAACCGCTTCAGCCCATGCACGATGTCGGCTGTGCGCTGTGCGCCCTCCAGCGTGCCTTCAATCAGCGAAGGCAGGTCGGCCATCAGGTGGGCGATGCGCAGCTTCTGGCGCAGGGCCGCCAGGGTGGCCTCGTCCTGGTGTGCGTGCAGCGCGGCCATGTAGGTTTGCAGGCGGTCGCAGTATTTGCGCAGCGCATGCACGTTGCCCAGCACGAAGCTGATGGGGTTGTTCAGCTCGTGCGCCACACCGGCCACCAGCTGGCCCAGCGAGGCCATTTTTTCTGAATGCAGCAGTTGCTGCTGGGTGCGCTTCAAGGCTTCGTGCGCGGTGCGCATTTCCTGGTAGGCGCGTTTGAGTTCTGCCGTGGGCCGCCCCACCCACACCGTGCCCACGCGGCGGCCATTCGCACCCATGCGGGGGGTGCAGTTGGCATCCACCGACACCACGCTGCCGTGGCTGTCCAGCAGGTTCAGCTCGATGGCTTCGCCCTTGCGTGGGGCATCGGGCTTGGTCATCGCGGCCCTGGCCTGGGCCACGCTGGCCTCGTCGGCCAGCAGGGCATCGAGCCGGGTGCCGCGCAGCTGGTCTTCGCTGCGGCCCACCAGCTCGCACAGGGCGGCGTTGGTCTGCTCGATGCGCCCGGCCTCGTTGCACACCACCAGCACGTCGGACATGGACGTGAGCACGCTGAAAATGAACTGCTGCGACTGCTCCAGCTCGCTGTTCTTTTTTTCCAGCTCCACCTCGTCGTCGATCAGGCGGGTGTACACCTCGTCCATTTTCTGGATCACGTCCAGCCAGGTGGACTCGTCCACGCCTTCCATCGGCACGGCGGGCAGGGGGCTGGGGGAGCGGGGTTTGGTCATGGGTGCAAGCCTCTCCGCGCGTTCAATGCACCGTGCAAACCATGCACGGGTCGAACGAACGCACGATGTGCTGCACGCTGACCGGCGTGGTTTCGCCCGCCAGCACCGGCGCGTTGACCAGGGCCTGCTCCAGCGCACCCGGCGTGCCCTGTGCATCGCGCGGTGAGAAGTTCCAGCTGGTGGGGGCCACGATCTGGTAGTTGGCCAAGCGCCCATCCTGCACCACCAGCCAGTGGCCCAGGCTGCCACGGGCGGCCTCGGTCAGGCCGATGCCGTGGCCTTCGTCGGGCAGCTCGGCGGGTATGCAGAAGGCCTCGGTGGGGGCAATGGCTTGCAGCCAGCTTTCCATCAGCGGCACCACGCGGGCCAGCTCGACCAGCCGGGCCAGCACGCGGGTGTACACCGTGCTGCCGTGGCGCAACACCGCATCGGTCACCAGGGGCATGCCGCTGGTGAGCTGGCGGGCGATGGCCCCGGTTTCCACCACCTCGCCGCCCAGGCGGGGGGCTTTGTTCCAGGTGTAGGCACCGGGTTTGTCGGGCTCGGGGCGGGTGAGGCCGTGCAGGGGGTACAGGGGTTCGCGGGCCTGGGCCAGCCAGGCGTGGGTGGCATCTTCGGTGATGCTGCGCAGGGCCACCGGCTCGGTGCCGCCGCTGGCCGCCCGCCACACGCCACCGGGCAAGGCCCAGCCGCCGCCGGGCTGCGGGTAGGCCCCGTAGCTCAGGCAACGGCCAGGGCCGGGGCCGAGCGTTTCCAGCCCCAGGTCGCGCACCAGCGTGAGGAAAAAGCGCAGGTCGCCGCCGTTTCCGCCCATTGGTGACTGGGCATGCCAGGCCCACAGCGCGGCTTCGCTTTCGAGCGCGGCCACGGCTTCCAGTGGGGCGGCAAACAGCTGGCGCTCCAGAAAGCTGCGGAACTCGCGCACCCTGGCCAGCAGGCGCACGCGCTCGGCAGCGTCGATGGCGCGGGTCGATCCGCCCGGCTCCACCGCCTGGGTGTGCGGCCATTTGCCGCCCAGCGTGCCCATCAGGGTGAGCCAACGCTGGCGCATGGCGGTGGCCTGGCGCACCTGCTCACCCGCGTGGGGGTCGAAGCGGCGCAGGGCCTCGGCATGCCAGGGCCGCCCGGCGTAAACCGTGCGCACGAAGTCGGGCATGAAGAACAGGTAGAAGTGCGTCAGGTGGTCGGCCAGGTTTTCGGTGGCCAGCATCAGGTTGGTGGCGTGCTGGCCGTTGGGCGGCATCACCAAACCGCCCAAATCGGCCAGCGCACGGGCCGATGCCACCGACTGCGACACCGAGCAGATGCCGCAAATGCGCGGCACGTACACCAGCGCATCGTGCGGGGCCTTGCCTTGCAATATCTGCTCGAAACCCCGGTACATGGTGGCGTTGACGTGCGCCGAGGCCACGCGGCCCTCGTTCACGTCCAGCACCACTTCCAGATCCCCTTCCACCCGGTTGAAGGGGCCAACCAACAGGCGACTCATGCTTGGCTCATTTCGACTTGTTCCGACTGATTCCGACTTGTTCCGGCTTATTTCAACCGTGTTTTGCGCACGGCGGGCTTGACCACCAGGTGGTCGGCCACGGCGTTGTGTTTGACGCGTTTGGGCGTGGCGCTTTTGGACAGCGAGGCCAGCGCCACAAACCAGGCTTTGGGCATGTCGGTGGGCAGCCCGATGGGAATGCCCGCCAGCTTGGGCGTTTCGTGAAACGGATGGCCAGGTTCCTGAAAACCCGGCTCGGTGCAGGCAATGCAAGCGTAGCCGCCACGGGTGCAGCTGCCCTCGCCGTTCCACAGGCGGATGTTGCAGTCGGCATGCACCTGGGTGCCCTTGCAGCCCATGTGCTCCATCATGCAGCCCAGGTCTGACGGTTTCAGGGCGCTGGCTTTGAACTCGTAGTACTCGTTGCGCGTGCAGCCGTGGTGCACCAGCTGGTCGGCGTAAAAGCGGGGGCGGTTGAGTGGGTCCAGGTCGTCAGCCGTGAAGCTGTCGGCGGCCAGCGCCATCAGCGTGTCGGTCACCCAGCTGGGGTGCGTGGGGCAACCGGCGATGTTGATGACAGGCAGCCCGCTGCCGGAGCGGAAGTCGGCCCCCAGCAGGCCGCCCGGGCGGTCGTCTTCGTATTGCAGGCCGCAGGCATCGGTGGGGTTGTCGCCCCCGGCGGTGATGCCGCCCCAGGCCGCGCAGCTGCCTACCGCCACCACATGCTGTGCTTTGGCAGCCAGCTCGCGCACCCAGTGGATCATGGGCAGGCCGGTGCCCGCCAGCATGTGGAAGCGCCCTGTGCCGTGGGGGCCGCGCAGCAGCGAGCCCTCGATGCACAGCGCATCCAGCCGGGTGTGGCCGTCCAGCACCGATTGCAGCAGCGCAATCACATCGGTGCCGCTGGCCAGCGACAGCGACGGGTGCCACAGCAGGTCGATGCCCGCGCTCTGGAGGTGGCCTTGGAAGTCGGTGGTGTCGGCGCACAGCAGCGACATGCTGCAACCGCCGCAGCCACCACTTTGAAGCCAGAGCAGGTTCATGCGGTCACCTCTTTCATGGTTTGAGCCCTCTCAACCTGTTCACCCGGTTCAACCGTGTCACTCATTTCCCCCATCTCACCGATTTCAACCGTCTCATTCTGGCTGGCCCAGACCAATGCCCAGTCCAGCGCCAGGGCCAGGTCGGCCAGCGCCTGTTCGCTCGGCGCTTCGCCCAGCTCGAAACGCTGCGCCCGGATGGCCAGCAGCGTGCAGGGCGGTGGCGGGGTGCGCTCCAGGTCGCAGTACACCTTCAGCAAGGCTTCGGGTGCCAGGGCGTGGGTGGTGAAGCCTGCTTGCGGGGCGGCCACCAGGGTGCGCACGGCAAACGGCGTGGCCAGACCCAGGGCAGCATCCACCAGCAGCACGCGCTCACGGCCAGCGATGTCCAGCGCGTGTTCAATTTGCAGCTGAAAGTCGGTCAGGCATTCCAGCCGCCCGGCTGGCAGCCGCAGCCGTGCCCGCTCGGCCAGTTGTTCGGCCAGCAGCGGCCCCAGCGCGTCGTCGCCCCCGCTGGGGTTGCCCCAGCCGAACACCAGCAGCGGTGCCACCGGGCCGCTCATCCCTGTGCGGCCTCTGCCGAATGTGCCGGGGTGCCGCGCACGGTGTCGCCGCTGGATGAGCGGTGTACGTGGTCCAGCACCTCGCCACGGGCGTTGCGCAGCGTCACGGCCAGCGGCATTTGGCCCAGCGCGTGGGTGGCGCACGACAGGCAGGGGTCGTAGGCGCGGATGGCCACCTCGATGTGGTTGAGCAGCGGCTCGGTGATGGTGTGGCCGTCCAGGTATTGCAGCGCCACCGAGCGCACCGCCTCGTTCATGGCCTGGTTGTTGTGGGTGGTGGAGACGATGAGGTTGCAGCTGGTGACCAGATCGTTGTCGCCCACTTCGTACTCGTGGATGAGGGTGCCGCGCGGTGCTTCGATGATGCCCACGCCGCCGCGCTGGCGCTCGCCGGTGGCCAGCAGCGGGCCGCCGAGGATGGCCGGGTCGTCCAGCAACTGCGCCACCACCTCCACGCCGTGCAGCAGCTCGATCATGCGGGCCCAGTGCGTGGCCAGCACCGCATGCACCACCTGGCCGCCGTGTGCCGCCACAAACGCCTGGCGGCGTGCTTCGGCCCTGGGCGTGGCAATGAAGTCGCAGTTCTGCACCCGCGCCAGCGGGCCCACGCGGTACCAGCCCGCATCCGGCCCCAGGGCCAGGCGGTAGGGAAACTTCATGTAGGTCCAGGGCTTCACGCCCTCGCCAATCAGCTCGCGGTAGCGTTGGTCTGCAAAACCATCCACCGCCACCCGCCCATCGGCCTCGCGCAGGCGCAGCGTGCCGTCGTAAAACTCCATCGCGCCACCGGGGCCCACCAGCGACAGCATGGCCGCCGGGGTGTCGGCAAAGCCCCCCAGATGGGGTGGCAGGCCGGTGTGCAGGCGCTCGGCCAAGTCCACAGCTGCCTCGGCCCAGGCCAGCACCTCGGGCAGTTGCGCACGCAGGGTGTCGCGCTCGGCCATGTCCACCGCCCGGTTCATGCCACCGGGCACCGAGCCGGTGCCGTGTACCCGCTTGCCAGCGGTGATGCGGATGACCTCCTGGCCAAACTTGCGCAGCATCACACCCTGGCGTGCGGCCTCGGGGTGGGCCATCGCCACGCCCACGATGTTGCGCTGCGCCACGGCGGCATCGAAGCCAAACAGCAAATCGGGCGAAGCCAGGTGGAAGAAATGCAGCGCATGGCTTTGCACCATTTGCCCGTAATGCATGAGGCGGCGGATTTTGTCGGCAGCCTCGGGCACCGGCCAGCCGCCCACCACGCGGTCCAGCGCCTTGGAGGCCGCCAGGTGGTGCGACACCGGGCAGATGCCGCACAGGCGCTGCACCAGCACGGGCACCTCCCAGTAAGGGCGGCCCACAATGAACTGCTCAAAACCCCGGAACTCGACGATGTGCAGGCGCACCTGCTCGATGCGGTTGTCTTCGTCCAGCAGCAGCGTGACCTTGCCGTGGCCTTCCACGCGCGACACCGGGTCGATGACCACGCGGCGCAGGCCCTGGGGGTGGGCTGCGGTTTCCAGAGAGCGGACGGCATCAGTCATAACGGATCAACCCCGGTTTCAAATTGGGCGTGCGCCCGGCCATCAGGTCTTGCAACAGTTGCCAGAACGCATCGGCAGGTGGCGGGCAGCCAGGCAGAGAGTGGTCGATGCGCACCACCTCGTGGATGGGGTGTACGCGGTTGAGCGGCAGGGGCAGCTCGGGGTCATTCGGTACGGTGCCGTACACGGCCCGCATCATGTCGCCCACGTCCAGGTGGTTGCGCAGGGCGGGCAGGCCGCCGTTGATGGCGCAGGCCCCCACGGCCACCAGCACGCGGCAGTTGGCGCGGAAGGCCCGCAGCACCTCCACGTTTTCGGCATTGCACAGGCCGCCTTCGATCAGCCCGATGTCGCAAGGGCCGACGGTTTTGATGTCGGTCAGCGGCGAGCGGTCGAAGGTGATGTGCTCGATCAGATCGAACAATCGCTCGTCGATGTCCAGAAACGACATGTGGCAGCCGAAACACCCGGCCAGCGAAACGGTGGCCACGCGCAGCTTGGCGGGCGCAGGCGGGGTGGCAACCGTGTCGGCACCCGTGGCGGCATTCATATTGGCGTTCATTTCCGGGTTCATCCGCGTGTCTCCGCCGTGTCGAATGTGCGTTGCCCGATGGGCACGGCAAAGCCCACCCGCTTGGGCAGCAGTGCGCCCACCGGGCAGATGTGGGCGGCGCGGTCGGTCACGGCCAGGGCGCTGTCGCCCAGTTGGCCGCTGGCGCTGTCGATCAGCAAATGGGTACCCGCGCCGTGCCCGCCGAGGGCAAACACCTGCTTGCCGTCGAGTTCGTCGCTGGCCCGCACGCACAGCTGGCACAGGATGCAGCGGTCGGGCTCAAACAGCACATCGGGGTGGCTGGCATCGACCGGGCGCACGGGGTTGAGCGGCTCGTAATGCAGATCGGTCATGCCCGCCTGTGCGGCCTGTTCTTGCAGTTGGCAGTTGCCGCTTTTCTCGCAGCCAGGGCAGAAGTGGTTGCCCTCGACAAACAGCATTTGCAGCAGGTGCAGGCGGTGCGTTTTCAGCTCAGGCGTGTGGCAGCTCACCCGTTGCCCGGCGGTGGCGGCGGTGGTGCAGGCGGCCACGGGGCGGCCATCGGCATGCACGGTACACACCCGGCACGATGCGCTGGCCGAGACTTCGGGGTGCCAGCACAGGTGGGGCACGGTGTGCCCGGCACGCTGCGCGGCGGCCAGGATGGTGTCGCCGGGCTCCAGCGCCACCGGCTGGCCGTCGAAGTGGAACACCGCCGGGGGGGTGTGGTTGCGGGGTTCGCTCATGGCAGGTTCTCTGTGTGCAGGTGGGCACCGGGGTCGTTGCGCCCGGTGGCGCGGCGGGCCACCGACAGTTCGGCATCCAAGTCAAATTCAGGCTCAAACTGTGCCGTGCCGGTGCGCAGTGCATAGGCCTGCCCGAAGTGGGCCAGCGTGTCGCGCAAGGGGTTGCAGGCCGAGGCACCCAGGCCGCAGTGCGTGCCGCTGTGCAGCAGGCCGTCCAGCTCGCGCAGGCGATCCAGGTCAAAGGCCGAGCCCCGGCCCGCACCGCGCTCGTGGGCGAGTTTGTCCAGCCGCCGCACCACCAGCTCGGTGCCCACGCGGCAGGGGGTGCAAAGCCCGCAGCTCTCGTGCGCAAAAAAGCGGGCAAAGTGGCGGGCCACTTCAAACAGGTCGCGCGTGCTGTCAAACACCATGAACGCGCCCGCGCTGTGTACATCGTCGTAGGAGATGCACCTGTCAAAGCCAGAAGCGGGCACGCAGGTGCCCGATGGCCCGCCCACCTGCACCGCTTGGGGCTGGTGCGCACCGCAATCGGCCAGGATGCGCGAGATGGGCGTGCCCAGCGGGTATTCATACAGACCGGGGCGCTCGCAGTCGCCCGACACCGAATGGACTCGGGTGCCGGTGGACGATGCCGTGCCGATGCCCGCCCACCAGTCGGCACCGCGCCGCGCAATGTGGGCGACGGCACAGAAGGTTTCGACGTTGTTGAGCACGGTAGGGCGGCCCAGGTAGCCGCTCTCGACCGGAAACGGCGGGCGGATGCGCGGGGTGCCGCGCTTGCCTTCGAGCGACTCGATCAGCGCCGACTCTTCGCCGCAGACATAGGCCCCAGCCCCCAGGTGGATGCCGATGTCGAAATCAAAACCAGCCTGCCCTGCCACGCTGCGGCCCAGCAAACCGTCGGCGCGGCGGCGGGCCAGCACGGCTTGCAACTGTGGCAGCAGGTAGGTGTATTCCCCGCGCAGGTAGAGCCAGCCCTGCTGCGCACCGACGGCCCGTGCGGCAATGGTCATGCCGTCGAACACCGCATCGGCATGGTCGGTGAGCAGGGCGCGGTCTTTGAAGGTGCCGGGCTCGCCCTCGTCGGCGTTGCA
>CALMMY010000500.1 GCA_937868695.1 uncultured Comamonadaceae bacterium | reverse complement strand
TCGCAGTGTGCGGAGGACGGCTCACCCCTTGAACGGGCGCAGAGCGAAGTAACGCTACCTCAACCCCGACAGACAGACCGCTGGCCAAGAGCCATGTCCGACGCATCGCCCCCGCCGTGGTCAAAATGAGAATGGCTGGTGGAATGTCGCAGTGACTGCAAAGTGTGGTGGCTTGGTTTAATATCCACTAATAACCAGTTGGTCAGTAATTGCCTGTTTCCGTGAATTGCTGGCCGCCGACTGTTCACTTTTTGTTTCTCCACCCTCATTTCACATCTTCAGGGAGTGTCGTTGTCATGAATCATTCATTGCGTGTGGTGCGCTCCGGTGCCTGGGTGCTGGCTGCGTGCGTATTGGTCGCCTGTTCGCGGCCAGAGCCGCCCCAGGAGCCGGTGCGCTCGGTCAAGGTGATGACCGTGGGGTCGCAGTTGCCTGAATTCCGCACCGAATATGCGGGTGAGGTGCGCGCGCGCAATGAAGTGCGGCTGGGTTTCAGGGTGGGGGGCAAATTGGTTGCCCGCCCGGCTGAGGTGGGGCAGCGTGTGAAGGCGGGCCAGGTGCTGGCCCAGCTGGATGCGGCTGACTACCAGTTGGCCAGCCAGGCTGCCCAGGCCCAGGTGCAGGCTGCCACCACCCAGCGTGATCTGGCGGCGGCGGATTTCAAACGCTACACCGAACTGCGTGCGCAGAATTTCATCAGCAGTGCCGAGCTGGAGCGGCGAGAAACCACGCTGAAGGCCGCCCAGGCCAGCCTGGATCAGGCCAAGGCCCAAGGCGGGGTGCAGTCCAATCAGAAGGGTTATGCCGTGCTGGTGGCCGAGCGGGCCGGTGTGGTGCTGGCGGTGGAGGCCGAGCCCGGTCAGGTGGTGTCTGCCGGTGCGCCGGTGGTGCGCGTGGCCGAGGATGGCCCGCGCGATGTGGTGATTGCCGTGCCCGAGCACAAAGCGGCTGGGCTGCGTGCAGGCTTGCCAGCGAGCGTGCGCCTGTGGGCCAGCGATGCGACCCACTCCGCCGTGGTGCGCGAGGTGGCCGCCAGTGCCGATGCGGTGACCCGCACCTTCGCAGTCAAGCTGGCGTTGCAGGGCGAACAGGCGGCGGCTGCCGCCTTGGGCAGCACGGCCTATGTGCAGCTTCAGTCTTTGCCAGCGGGCAGTCTGGCCAGTGCCCAGCAACAGGCCTCAGCGGCACCCGGACTCATCAAGGTGCCCACGGGCGCTTTGTGGCAGCAGGGGCAGGGCTCGGCTGTGTGGCTGTTTGATGCCACCAGTGGCAGTGTGAAAGCGCAGCCTGTGGTGGTGGCCACGGCGGACGGCAACCAGGCCGTGATTGCCTCTGGCCTGAAGGGCGGCGAGCAGGTGGTGGTGGCCGGTGTGCATGTGCTGACCGATGGCCAGAAGGTGAACCTGTTCAAAGAAAAAAATGTGCCTGCGCAGGTTTCTGGTGCAGATCAGTTGGCAGCCAAAACTGAAAATCAACCGGCTGTGGTCGCACCTGCACCCGCGAAAGGTCAGCCATGAGTCCGGTGGCCGCGCAAAACCCCAAACCGGGTTTCAACCTGTCGCGCTGGGCGCTGGAGCATGCCGCGCTGACCCGCTACCTGATGGTGGTGCTGATGCTGTTGGGCATTGCCGCCTACTTTCAGCTGGGGCAGGATGAAGACCCCCCTTTTACCTTCCGTGCAATGGTGGTGCGGGCTTACTGGCCAGGGGCCACAGCCCAGCAAGTGGCCGAGCAGGTGACCGACAAGCTGGAAAAAACCCTGCAAGAGGTGCCCCATGCCGACAAAATCCGCAGCTATTCCAAGCCGGGTGAATCGCAAATCATCTTCCAGGTGAAAGACAGCACCCAGCCCGCTGATGTAACCCAGACCTGGTACACGGTGCGCAAAAAAATCAACGACATGCGGGCTACCTTGCCCCAGGGGGTGGTGGGGCCATTCTTCAACGACGATTTCGGCGATGTGTACGGGGTCATCTACGCCTTGCAGGGTGATGGCTACAGCTATGCCGAACTCAAGCGCCTGGCTGATGATGCCCGCCAGCAGCTTCTCAAGGTCAAAGATGTCAACAAGGTCGAACTGTTTGGCGTGCAGGACGAAAAGCTGTTCATCGAAATCTCGCAACGCCGTCTGGCCACGCTGGGCCTGGACATGGCTGCCGTGCTGTCCCAGTTGGGGCAGCAAAACGCAGTGGAGTCAGCCGGAGCCGTGCAGTCGCCACTGGACATCGTGCAGGTGCGTGTGGGCGGGGCGTTCAATTCGGTCGAACAGCTCAAGGCCATGCCCATCCGGGCATCGACCGGGGTGCAGATGCGCCTGTCCGACATCGCCGATGTGAAGCTGGCCTACACCGATCCACCGATGGTCAAAGTGCGCCACCAGGGCAAAGAAAGCATCGGTCTGGGCATTTCCATGGTCAAGGGTGGCGACATCGTGGCCCTGGGCAAGTCCCTGAAAGTGGTGACCGACCGCCTGGAGCGCGAGCTGCCTGCCGGGATGCAGTTGCTGCAAGTGCAGGATCAGCCCAGTGCGGTGACCCGCTCTGTCAACGAGTTTGTGAAGGTGCTGATTGAGGCCGTTGTGATTGTGCTGGCGGTCAGTTTCTTGAGCCTGGGCCTGCACCGCAACCCCAACGGGCGCGGGCTGCGCAGCTTCACGCTGGATGTGCGCCCTGGCCTGGTGGTGGGCATCACCATTCCGCTGGTGCTGGCCGTCACGTTTCTGGCCATGCACTACTGGGGCATTGGGCTGCACAAAATCTCGCTGGGCTCGCTCATCATTGCGCTGGGCTTGCTGGTGGACGATGCCATCATTGCCGTGGAAATGATGGTGCGCAAGCTGGAGGAGGGCTACACCATGTTCCGCGCCGCCACCTTTACCTGGGATGCCACCGCCATGCCCATGCTGACGGGCACGCTGATCACGGCCACCGGCTTTTTGCCCATCGGCCTGGCCAAGTCATCGGTGGGCGAATACACCTTTGCCATCTTTGCCGTCACCGTCATCGCGCTGGTGTTGTCGTGGGTGGCGGCGGTGATGTTTTTGCCTTACCTGGGGGTGAAGCTGCTCAAGGTCAAACCCCATTTGGGTGACAGCCACGAGGTGTTTGATGGCCCGTTGTATGTGCGGTTTCGCGCTTTGGTTGACTGGTGTGTGCAGCACCGCTGGATCACCATCGGTGCCACCGTGCTGACATTTGCGTTGGGCATTGCGGGCATGGGCAAGGTGCAGCAGCAGTTCTTCCCCGATTCAAGCCGCCCTGAAATTCTGGTGGATTTGTGGTTGCCCGAAGGCAGCAGCTTTGCTCTGAATGAATCGGTGGCCAAGCGGGTAGAGGCCCGCCTGGCACAAGAGCCGGGTATCAGCACGGTGAGCACCTGGGTGGGCTCGGGCGTGCCGCGCTTTTACCTGCCGCTGGATCAGACTTTCCCGCAAACCAATGTCTCCCAGCTCATCGTGCTGCCCAAAGACTTGGCTACGCGCGAGACGCTGCGCAAGCAGATTCCGGCTTTGCTGGCCACCGAGTTTCCCGAGGTGCGGGGGCGCGTCAAGTTGCTGCCCAACGGGCCACCTGTGCCTTATCCGGTTCAGTTCAGGGTGGTGGGCCCCGATCCGCTGGTGCTGCGCGGGCTGGCCGATCAGGTCAAGGTGGCCATGCGCGCCAATGCCAACACGCGTGGCGTGAACGACAACTGGAATGAATCGGTGAAGGTGTTGCGCCTGGATGTGGATCAGGCCAAAGCCAGGGCGCTGGGGGTGAGCAGCCAGTCCATCGCGCAGGCGGCCAAAACCATTCTCAGCGGAACGACCGTGGGCCAGTACCGCGAGGGCGACAAACTGATCGACATCGTGTTGCGTCAGCCTCTGGACGAGCGCGATGCCATCAGCGACCTGGGCAATGCCTATCTGCCCACCGCCAGTGGAAAGAGCATTCCGTTGCTGCAAATTGCCACGCCTGTGTTCACTTGGGAGCCGGGTGTGATGTGGCGTGAGGGCCGTGAATACGCCATCACGGTGCAGTCGGATGTGATTGAGGGCATGCAGGGGGCCACGCTCACGGCGCAATTGCTGCCCGAATTGAAGCAGATGGCCCAGCAGTGGCTGGCCCAGGGGCTGGTTGGCTACAAGATCGAAGTGGCCGGTGCAGTGGAGGAGAGCAGCAAGGGCTCATCGTCGATTGCGGCGGGCATGCCCGTGATGCTGTTCATCACCTTCACGCTGCTCATGCTGCAACTGCACAGTTTCAGCCGGGCGCTGCTGGTGTTCCTGACCGGGCCTTTGGGGCTGGCGGGTGTGGCTGCAGCCCTGCTGCTGCTCAATCGTCCGTTCGGTTTTGTGGCCTTGCTGGGTGTGATTGCGCTGATGGGCATGATCATGCGCAACTCGGTCATTCTGATTGACCAGATCGAGCAGGACAGGGCCAACGGCGTGCCAGCGTGGGATGCGGTGGTGGAGTCGGCTGTGCGCCGCATGCGGCCCATTGTGCTGACGGCAGCGGCGGCTGTGCTGGCCATGATTCCACTCTCGCGCAGCGTGTTCTGGGGGCCAATGGCCGTGGCCATCATGGGCGGGCTGGTTGTGGCCACGGTGCTTACCTTGTTGGCGTTGCCCGCGATGTACGCAGCCTGGTTCAAAGTGAGGCGGGAATCTGCAGCCCCTGACCCGGCTTTGACTGGGGCCTGAGCGGTTGCTCCGCGTGGTGGCAGGCCGGTTTGTCGAGCAAGCTAGAATAGAAGGTTAGCCGTCATGAGGTACTGACTGATTGGTCATTTATAACCAGTCAGCATCACCCATTTCAGGATGCGCGGGTGGCGAAATTGGTAGACGCACCAGGTTTAGGTCCTGACGGTGGCAACACTGTGGGGGTTCGAGTCCCCCCCCGCGCACCACTCATATTTTCAAAAAGCCCCAGAGGTGATGTCCACCCTGAGGCTTTTTTCCCTACACAAGGAGATTCGCATGGCAGTGACTGTTGAAACCCTGGACAAGCTCGAACGCAAAATCACGCTTTCGCTGGCCGTGACCGACATCCAGAAAGAAGTGGGCGTTCGCCTCAAAAAGATGGCACGCCAGGTAAAAATGGACGGTTTCCGTCCCGGCAAAGTACCCATGAACGTTGTGGCCCAACGCTACGGCTATTCGGTTCAGTACGAAGTGCTGAATGACAAAGTGGGTGAAGCCTTCTCCAATGCCGCCAACGAAGCCCAACTGCGCGTGGCAGGCACACCCAGCATCACCGAAAAAGAAGGTGCGCCTGAAGGTACGTTGCAGTTTGATGCTGTGTTCGAGGTGTATCCAGAGGTCATCATCCACGACCTGGCTGCTGCTGAAATTGAAAAAGTCACCGCTGAAGTGAGCGACAGCGCCATCGACAAAACGCTGGACATTCTGCGCAAGCAACGCCGCACATTCGCCCAGCGCTCGGTGGATGCCGAAGCCCAGGATGGCGACCGCGTGACCATTGACTTTGAAGGCAAGATCGACGGTGAGCCTTTTGCCGGTGGCAAAGCCGCTGATTTCCAGTTTCTGGTCGGCGAAGGCCAGATGCTCAAAGAGTTTGAAGATGCCGTGCGCGGCATGAAGTCAGGTGAAAGCAAAACTTTCCCCCTGAGCTTCCCAGCCGATTACCACGGCAAGGATGTGGCTGGCAAAGTGGCCGATTTCCTGGTCACGGTCAACAAAATTGAAGCCGCTCACTTGCCTGAAGTGGATGAGGCATTTGCCAAGTCCCTGGGCATTGCCGATGGCACCGTGGAAGGCCTGCGTGGCGACATCCGCAATAACCTGGAGCGCGAAGTCAAGTCTCGCCTGCAGGCCCGCAACAAGCAAGCTGTGATGGATGCCCTGGTGTCCAAGGCTGAACTGGATCTGCCCAAGGCCAGCGTCAAGGCTGAACTGGAGCGCCTCGTTCAAGGTGCCCGTGCAGACTTGAAGCAGCGCGGCATTGCCGATGCTGAAACCACAGAAATTCCTGAGGAAATTTTTGCACCTCAAGCCGAACGCCGCGTGCGTTTGGGTTTGGTTGTGGCAGAGCTGGTGCGTGGAAATAACCTGCATGCAACGCCTGACCAAATCAAAAATCACATCCATGAACTGGCGGCATCGTATGAAAAGCCTGCAGATGTGGTTCGCTGGTACACCACAGATGACCGCCGCATGGCTGAGGTGGAAGCCGTGGTTATCGAGAGCAATGTGACCGACTTCGTGTTGTCCAAAGCCAATGTGACCAGCAAGGAAATCAGTTTTGACGAGTTGATGGGTCAGGGCTGAATGGAGAAAGAACAGGTCACAGGGTGATCCGTTCTTTTGAACAAAAAAAGGCGGCCTCACAGCCGCCTTTTTTGATTTTCCGCCTTGTAAAGGGGTGTCTTGACCCCCAGTTTTGATCAAGTCAGTCAGTTGGTTAAAGTACATCCTCAAGTTATTGGAGATTCAATGAACGCACTCGATACACAAGCCTTGGGCATGGTTCCCATGGTGATTGAACAGTCAGGCCGTGGTGAGCGCGCTTATGACATCTATTCGCGTTTGCTCAAGGAGCGCGTTGTTTTTCTCGTGGGCCCTGTCAATGACCAGAGTGCCAACTTGGTTGTGGCCCAACTGCTGTTTTTGGAGAGTGAAAATCCGGATAAGGATATTTCCTTCTACATCAACTCACCCGGCGGTTCTGTGAGTGCGGGCATGTCGATTTTTGACACCATGAACTTCATCAAGCCCGATGTTTCCACTCTCTGCATGGGCATGGCTGCCAGCATGGGGGCGTTTCTGCTCGCAGCGGGCACCAAGGGCAAGCGGTTTTCGTTGCCTAACTCTCGTGTGATGATTCACCAGCCTTTGGGTGGAGCCCAAGGCCAAGCGACCGACATTGAGATTCATGCACGTGAAATCCTGCGGTTGCGTGGCGAGTTGAACAACATTCTGGCGGAAAGAACGGGCCAGTCGTTGGAGAAAATCGAGCGTGATACCGAGCGTGATTACTTCATGTCGGCAAACGAGGCACAAGCGTATGGCCTGATTGACAAGGTTATTTCAAAGCGCGGTGTCACCGCCTGATGAATTTCCCGCTTGGTATCGGCATTCTGGTTACGGCCAGTGAGCCGATGCAGACAGTACAGTGATTACACAGCCTGGCCTTTTGCGTGCCGGGCGTTATGCATATTGCAGGATGACCACATGGCCGAAAAAAAAGGCACCACCGGCGAGAAACCGCTCCTTTGTTCGTTTTGCGGCAAGAGCCAGCACGAAGTTAAAAAACTGATTGCCGGCCCCTCGGTGTTCATTTGCGACGAGTGCATTGACCTGTGCAACGACATCATCCGTGATGAGTTGCCAGGCTCGGAGCCCACAGATGTGGCCAGTGCCAGTGGCTTGCCCACTCCAGCAGAGATCAAGCAGAATTTGGACAACTATGTGATTGGCCAGGAAACGGCCAAACGCGCACTGGCCGTGGCGGTCTATAACCACTACAAACGGTTGCGGCACAAGGAGTCCAGCCAAAAGACGGATGTCGAGCTGGCCAAAAGCAACATCTTGCTGGTCGGTCCCACTGGCTCGGGCAAAACCTTGCTGGCTCAGACCTTGGCCCGCATGCTGGATGTGCCTTTTGTGATGGCCGATGCCACCACCCTGACCGAGGCGGGTTATGTTGGCGAGGACGTTGAAAACATCATCGCCAAGCTGCTGCAAACCTGCAATTACGATGTTGCCAAGGCACAGCGGGGCATTGTCTACATTGATGAAATCGACAAGATCACCCGCAAGGCAGACAACCCGTCGATCACCCGCGATGTTTCGGGTGAAGGTGTTCAGCAGGCCCTGCTCAAAATGGTGGAGGGCACCATGGCTTCCATTCCGCCTCAAGGTGGTCGCAAGCATCCCAATCAAGACTTCATTCAGGTGGACACGACCAACATTTTGTTTATTTGTGGTGGTGCGTTTGCAGGGATTGAAAAGATTGTTGAAAACCGCACAGAGGCATCTGGCATTGGTTTCGGTGCCGCTGTTCGAAGCAAACAGCAGCGAAGCATTTCCGAAACGTTCAAAGTCATTGAGCCGGAGGATCTCATCAAATACGGTTTGATTCCTGAACTTGTAGGCCGTTTACCCGTGGTTGCCGCCCTGGAGGAACTGACCGAAGATGCACTGATCGACATCCTGACTCAGCCTCGCAACGCGGTTGTCAAGCAGTTTGCAACCTTGATTTCGCTGGAAGGCGCTGAACTCGATGTCCGGCCTGGCGCGTTGCGCGCAATTGCAAAAAAAGCATTGGCACGCAAAACAGGCGCACGCGGATTGCGCTCCATTCTGGAGCAAGCGCTCATCAACACCATGTTTGATCTTCCCGGCCTGAGTAACGTGGACAAAGTAGTGGTGGATGCATCCACCGTCGAAGAAGGAACCCCACCCTTGCTGGTTTACCGCGAAGCGGCCATGCAGGCTTGATTGATCTGCCATACCGTATTTGCCCAAAATGAAAGACAAACCCATGCCAGCACAAAAGACATTGCCAGCAGAGTCCGTGACTCTGCCGTTGTTGCCACTTCGTGATGTGGTGGTGTTCCCGCACATGGTCATTCCTCTCTTTGTAGGGCGACCAAAAAGCATCAAGGCTTTGGAAATTGCGATGGATTCCGAGCGTCGCATCATGCTGGTGGCACAGAAGGCTGCGGCCAAAGAGGAGCCATCAGCGTCCGACATGTTTGACATGGGCTGTGTTGCCACTATTTTGCAATTGTTGAAATTGCCCGATGGCACTGTCAAGGTGCTGGTTGAAGGTGTGCAGAGAGCCAAAGTGACATCGGTGCTGGATAACAGCACGCACTTCACAGCCGAGGTTCTTCCGGTTGAAGTTGCAAACAACCTGATGCCCGCCCAATTGACTGAGGTGGAAGCTTTGCGCCGTGCGGTGATGCAGCAGTTTGATCAATACGTCAAGCTGAACAAAAAAATTCCATCTGAAATCCTCACATCCATCGCCAGCATCGATGATCCGGGCCGCTTGGCAGACACCATTGCTGCCCACCTGCCCCTGAAATTGGAGCTGAAGCAGGAGGTGTTGGAGCTGGATCCGGTTCAGGAGCGTCTGACGAATTTATTTCAGCAGTTGGAGCGTGAAGTGGACATCCTGACCGTGGATAAAAAAATCCGTGGTCGTGTCAAGCGCCAGATGGAAAAAAACCAGCGTGATTTTTATTTGAATGAGCAGGTCAAGGCCATTCAGAAAGAGCTGGGCGAGGGCGAAGACGGTGCCGATGTGGATGAGATTGAGAAAAAAATCAAACTCGCCAAAATGCCGGCTGATGCCCGCAAAAAAGCGGAGGCTGAGCTGAAAAAACTCAAGCTCATGTCACCGATGTCCGCCGAAGCGACTGTGGTGCGCAATTACATTGATGTGTTGGTTGCATTGCCTTGGAGCAAAAAAACCAAAATCAAGCACGATTTGCCCAATGCGGAAGAGGTGTTGAACCAAGATCACCACGGGCTTGAAAAAGTCAAGGATCGCATTCTTGAATATCTTGCCGTGCAGCAGCGTGTGGACAAGCTCAAGGCCCCGATTCTTTGTCTGGTAGGCCCTCCTGGGGTTGGCAAAACATCGCTGGGTCAATCCATAGCCAAAGCCACAGGGCGCAAGTACGTGCGCATGGCATTGGGTGGAATGCGTGATGAAGCCGAAATTCGGGGTCATCGCCGCACCTACATCGGTGCGTTGCCGGGCAAGGTTTTGCAAAGTCTGACCAAAGTGGGTACGCGCAATCCGCTGTTCTTGCTGGATGAAATCGACAAGCTGGGCACCGACTTCCGGGGTGATCCTTCCAGTGCATTGCTGGAGGTGCTTGACCCGGAGCAGAACCACACTTTTGGCGATCACTATGTTGAAGTCGATTTCGATCTCAGCGATGTGATGTTTGTGGCCACCTCCAACTCCATGAACATTCCTTCGGCGTTGCTCGACCGGATGGAAGTGATCCGTTTGAGTGGGTACACCGAAGACGAAAAGGTGAACATTGCCATCAAGTACCTGCTGCCCAAACAGCTTGAAAACAACGGTCTCAAAGACGGTGAAATGACGGTGTCTGAAGATGCCATCCGCGACATCGTGCGCTACTACACCCGGGAAGCCGGTGTGCGCTCGCTGGAGCGGGAAGTTTCCAAAATTTGCCGCAAGGTGGTCAAGGGCCTGTTACTGAAAAAGTATCAGCCGCTGGTTCAGATTGGCAGCGACAACCTCAGCGATTTTCTGGGTGTGCGCAAGTTCACCTATGGCCGTGCCGAGCAGCAAAATCAGGTCGGCCAGGTGGTTGGCTTGGCTTGGACGGAGGTGGGTGGCGATTTGTTGACCATCGAGACGGCGTTGATGCCTGGCAAGGGCATCATTACCCGCACCGGTTCGCTGGGTGATGTGATGAAGGAGTCGGTGGAGGCTGCACGCACAGTCATCCGCAGCCGTGCCAGATCACTCGGGATCAAGGATGAGTTGTTTGAAAAGCGTGACATGCACATCCATGTGCCCGATGGAGCCACGCCCAAAGACGGGCCGAGTGCGGGCGCTGCGATGGCCACGGCACTGGTGTCTGCGCTGACCGGTATTCCTGTGCGTGGTGATGTGGCCATGACCGGCGAAATCACCCTGCGGGGTGAAATCACCGCCATTGGTGGCTTGAAAGAAAAGTTGTTGGCCGCGCTGCGTGGAGGCATCAAAACGGTGCTCATTCCAGAAGACAACGTCAAAGACTTGGCAGAGATACCTGATAACGTCAAGTCTGTGCTGGATATTGTGCCTGTGCGCTGGATTGACAAAGTGCTGGAAATGGCCTTGGAGCGTTTGCCCACTCCTTTGCTGGATGATGAAGTTGCTTCGACAGGCGGCTTGGCAGATACCGCTGTGGTTGGTTTGTCTGATCACCGTCCTCACTGAGATTGGTTGGAGTTCAGTGTGAGCAGGTTTGGGGCCTGAAAAGCTGTTACAATAATGTCATTGCAGCAAACGCTGTTTGATGAATGCGGGAATAGCTCAGTTGGTAGAGCGATACCTTGCCAAGGTATAGGTCGCGAGTTCGAATCTCGTTTCCCGCTCCAGTTTTTCAAAGGGAAGCAATAGCTTCCCTTTTTCATGGAAAAGCCATGATCATGGCGCGGTAGCAAAGCGGTTATGCACCGGATTGCAAATCCGATTAGCCCGGTTCGACTCCGGGCCGCGCCTCCACTGAAAATTGTGACTCTCAGTGCCCCACTGCGTATGTTGATGGGGCTTTTTTGTTTCACAATGAACCCCGGCCTCGATGGTGAAATTGGTAGACACAGCGGACTTAAAATCCGCCGCTTTCCTGAATAAGGGGCGTACCGGTTCGACCCCGGTTCGAGGCACCACCGCTCAATCATCAATGCCTAACCCAAACAGTTCAGGCCACGGGAAGTAATATCCATGATGTACAACGCACCCTTTGAAATTCATGTGCATGGTGATGTACCCTTGCGTTCAGATGTTGCGCTGGCGCAGGTACAGGAAGCTCTTAAGCCATTGTGGAAATACGCTGGAGCCAAATCACTCGCAGCGGGTGCCCGCAGCAAATACGAAGAAGAACCCGGCATCCGCTTCAATGCGAAGGAGCATCTGCTACAGATGTGCTGGACAGTCGTTGGTGATGATGATTTCCGGCAGGTGATGGAAGAGGCCTGCATGGGCTTGAATGACATTGCTTCAGAAGGGGCACCCATTGAAGTGTCTTTTTACGATGCAGCCTTCGATGACAATGAAGAGGATGATGGCAACCAAGAAGAGTCTCGTGACGACTTCATGATGTGTTTTGTCGGGCCGACACCAGCTGCCATTCTCCAGATCCAGCGTGACATGTTGGTTCGTGATGTCGCGCATCTCATGGAGCGCCATTTTGAGGCAGACGAATTGGGGCCAGTTGTTCAGGCGATTGACCAGTTGTTTACCAGTCGGTTCGATGCCTTGCTGAATTCCATGCAACTTGGCAAGCCACCACGCGGCTCAGGTGGTGGATCAGCAGGACATGGCGGGGGACGTAAGCCTCGGCATTTGCACTGATTTCTTTATCCTGCGACACCTGATAGGTCAGGCTGGGTAGCTGAGCTGCACCAGCGCTGCATGGCTGCTTCTACTGGGGCAGTTTTTGCCGAGCTTTGGCATGTGATGAGTCCTGAATGGGGTAGGCGATAGAGCAGATGGTGCTTGTTTAGCAAGCGTTCCAGCTGCTTGGCAATGCCTTCTCCGGGATCCACCAGGGCCACGCCCTGTCCAATCATTTGCTTCAGCTCAGGGCTGACCAGTGGGTAATGGGTGCAGCCCAGCACCAATGTATCTATTTCGCCTGCGTGATGACCAAAGTGCCCCATTGCTTGGGTGTGACTTGTCAGAAGTGAGTGGATGCTGGCGACATCCTGGCGTTCAATCGCCAATGCCAAGCCATCGCATGCCCTCACTACAAATTCGGCTTGATCTGCCACACTCTGGAGCAGGCGTTGAAATTTCAGGCTTGACACGGTTCTGCGCGTAGCCATGATGCCGATTTTTCGGGTTTGACTGAGGGCCAGTGCGGGTTTGATGCCTGGCTCTATACCCACGATTGGCAAATCCGGGTATTGATCTCTGAGAATGTGGATGGCCTCGGCCGTGGCTGTGTTGCAGGCCACAACCAAGGCTTTGATCCCATGCTTTGCGATCAATTCAGCCGTGATGGCCTGGGCCCGAGCAATCACGTACTCAATTGACTTTTCGCCATAGGGCGCATGGGCACTGTCTGCAAAGTAAACCCAGTTTTCGTGTGGCAGCCAGCGGTGCAGCACACGAAGCACACTGATGCCGCCAATGCCACTGTCGAAAACACCAACGGGTGCATCACTCCGCTGAGTCAATGCGGTGGCAGGCACCGCATCGACAGCAACGGTGAGGGGATCAAGCTCCTGCATCAGGCCTGGTTCAGTGGTACACCCTTGAATTCGCCCGAAGCAATGCGTTTTTGCCATTCGGCTGGCCCTGTGATGTGTGCGCTGGTGCCACCGGCATCCACGGCCACGGTCACGGGCATGTCCACCACATCAAACTCATAAATGGCTTCCATGCCCAAGTCAGCAAAGCCGACGACTTTGGCATGTTTGATTGCTTTGGACACCAGGTATGCCGCACCACCCACAGCCATGAGATAGGCGGATTGGTGCTTTTTGATGGCTTCAATGGCAACTTGGCCGCGCTCCGCCTTGCCCACCATTGCAATTAGCCCTGTTTTGGCCAACATCATTTCGGTGAAGCCGTCCATGCGGGTCGCTGTTGTGGGGCCGGCGGGGCCTACTGCTTCGCCTTGGACGGGATCAACAGGGCCAACGTAGTAAATGACGCGGTTGGTGAAGTCCACAGGCAGCGGCTCGCCCTTGGCCAGCATGGTCTGGATGCGTTTGTGGGCAGCATCGCGGCCCGTCAGCATCTTGCCATTGAGCAGCAAGGTGTCACCGGGTTTCCAGCTCGCCACTTCAGCGGGGGTGAGTGTGTTCAGGTCAACTTTTTTGCTCTTGACGTAGTCGGGAGTCCAAGCCACGTTGGGCCACAGATCCAGACTTGGCGGATCAATGTAGGTGGGGCCGCTGCCATCCAACACAAAGTGGGCGTGACGTGTGGCGGCGCAGTTGGGGATCATGGCCACTGGTTTGCTGGCGGCATGGGTGGGATACATCTTGATCTTGACATCCAGCACGGTGGTCAAGCCGCCCAAACCTTGGGCACCTATGCCCAATGCATTCACTTTTTCATGCAACTCCAGCCGCATTTCCTCTACCTTGCTCAGCGGCTCACCTTTGGCAGCTTTGGCTTGTAGCTCGTACATGTCCAGGTCGTCCATCAGGCTTTCCTTGGCCATCAGCACGGCTTTTTCAGCGGTACCGCCAATGCCGATGCCCAGCATGCCGGGTGGGCACCAGCCAGCACCCATGGTGGGAACGGTTTTCAGCACCCAGTCCACCACGCTGTCACCAGGGTTGAGCATGACCATCTTGCTCTTGTTTTCAGAGCCACCCCCTTTGGCTGCAACAGTCACTTCAACTGTGTTGCCGGGTACGATTTCCGTGAAGATGACTGCTGGCGTGTTGTCTTTGGTGTTTTTGCGCTCAAACTGAGGGTCGGCCACCACGCTGGCACGCAGCGTGTTGTCTGGGTGGTTGTAGCCTTGGCGCACCCCTTCGTTGATGGCATCGTCCAGACTGCCACTGAAACCTTCCCAGCGCACATCCATGCCCACCTTCAGGAAAACGTTCACGATACCGGTGTCCTGACAAATGGGACGGTGGCCAGTGGCGCTCATCTTGCTGTTGGTCAGGATTTGGGCGATGGCATCTTTGGCTGCTGCGCTTTGTTCACGCTCGTACGCGCGAGCCAAATGGGCGATGTAATCGGCCGGGTGGTAATAGCTGATGTACTGCAAGGCGGCGGCAATGGATTCAATCAGGTCGGCTTGGCGGATGGTGGTCATGGTGAGCACGTGTTTGGGTTGGGGAAATGGTGCGAAGGGCACGATTCAATGCCATACATCGGAGAGATTGTAGGGGTGGCAACAAGCCGGAATCAGTCAGTCGTTTGTAAGAGCCTGCCTTGACATTAGCGCCTGCCTTTACTACCTTTCAGGAGACTTCATGAGTGCTACAGACACTGCAAGCGCAGTCACGATTTACAACCCAAGCGAAGAGTTCGTTAAAAATGCCACCGTTGCGGGCATGGATGCGTACAAAGCCCTCTGCCAGGAAGCAGAGAGTGACTATGAAGGCTACTGGGCACGGCATGCCAGGGAGCTGCTGTCATGGAAAACGCCTTTCACCAAGGTGCTCAATGAAAGCAATGCTCCATTCTTCAAATGGTTTGAAGACGGCACACTGAATGCTTCTTACAACTGCCTTGACCGCAATGTCGAAAAAGGCTTGGGCGACAAAACCGCCATCATTTTTGAAGCCGACGGTGGCGAAGTCACCAAAATCACTTACAGCGGTCTGCTGGCCAAAACCTGTCAGATCGCCAATGCCCTGCGTGCCCAGGGTGTGAAAAAGGGTGACCGCGTGGTCATCTATATTTCCATGTCCATTGAAGGCGTGGCCGCCATGCAGGCTTGTGCCCGCATTGGTGCCACCCATTCTGTGGTGTTCGGTGGTTTCTCGGCTCAAAGCCTACGTGACCGGATCAACGACACGGGTGCCAAAGTGGTCATCACTGCGGATCACCAGGTGCGTGGCGGCAAGCAATTGCCTCTGAAGTCGATTGTGGACGAAGCCCTGTCTCTCGGCGGCTGCGAATGCGTCA